>DATGOR010000095.1:0-5696 GCA_035305805.1 Vicingaceae bacterium
CAATTTAGCTGTAATAAATATACGCTCTCCATTCCCTAACGCTCCTGCTGTTTCGTACAGAATGCCATCGCCACCACCTACAATAGCGTCGAAAAAATTAAATGCCTCCCGATTTTGTACAATGTGGTAATCTTTCCCAACCACACCCAAAACGGTATTGTTATCAGTACGAATGTTGGCAAAATAGTTAGGTACTTCCAATTCGTGACTGCCTATTTCGATACCTTGCACCGTTTCGATAATTCCCGAACCTTTGGTAAAAAGTGGGGATTTTACAACTTCGTAATCTATACCTGCATGTTTAATAGCTTCTGCACTTGTTGGGTATTGCTCTACAATTTGCCCCAAACTGTGCCATGCTTTTTGCTGTACTGTAAAGAAGCTGTATTTTCCTGTTCTCTCGTTGAAATTGATATTATGTGCCATGATGTTTAAAATTTATAGTTTGAAAAATGATTTAATACTCGCTCTTAAAATGGGAGGTCGTCTTCCGTTTCTTCTGCTGTGACCTTCTTGCTTTTGGATGATTTAGGAGCTTGCACACCTTCCGTTTTCTTGCTAGCTCCGTGCAGTTTAATTTGTGAAGTGTGGAAATTTAATCCTGCTCTTGGTTCTCCGTCATTTCCTGCCCACGCTCTTGTGCTTACTCTGCCCGTGAGTTCTACCAAAGTGCCTTTTGTTAGTAATGTTGCTACCTTGGGAGAAATCCAATAGGCACAATCGAAATAGGTCGTTTGTTCCACTCGTTCGCCTTGCTTGTTACGGTAGCTTTCATTCGTAGCTACTGAAAAATTTACTACTTGTTTGTCTTGTGACGTTGTGCGTACTTCCGCATCCCTCGTCAATCGTCCGATGATGTTCATAATCGTTCCTGTTTTAAAATTTTACATTCTGTTACGTTCACTTTTCTTGTTACCTGCTTACTTTTGTTGTCGCTCGCCTCGCTTCGCATAAATTTTTCCAAAAGAAAAACCGGAAAAAAGAAAGCAGGCTATCAAGGCGGTCAAGTGGAAAAGCCAAAAGGAAACGGAATAATTGGAGGGCACCTTTAGGGAGGAAACCGTTTATGCCGTAGTCTTTTTGCTGGGATTGAGCGTGGGTGACCGCCGTACTTTGGCTGCCTTTTTACCGGTTGATTATGGAAATATTTTGTCCTAAATTTTTATTGTAATTGACCAGGCTATTAAAGTCTATTAGAGAGATTTGAAAAATGAAACGGAAAGGGAAATGGATAAGGAGTTCGTTTTTCAATTTTCTATTTAGAAAACAGCCTTTAAAAGCTCTTTTATGAGAGAGGGAAGTAAAACGCAAGGGGTAAATGTGCTTTGGCTGTAAAAAAGTATAGACAAAAAAAAGCAGAACCTGTAAAGTTCTGCTCTTTTAAAAAGAAGGGTAATAATCTGATCAGACGATTGCTAAAAATGCTTCTTCCATTTCTTGAAATTTCGGAGCTACCAAATCCATATCCTTACTGATTTTCTGGCTGGTAATTTTGGCATAAATCTGTGTGGTGGAAATGTTTTTGTGTCCCATCATTTTACTTAGGCTTTCAAGCGGTACGCCTTCGGTTAAGAACATCGTACCAAAAGTATGTCTTGCCGTATGAAAGGTTACTTTCTTTTCTGTAATTATTTCCGCTGTTTCAATCAATTTACTGACGTGATTGTTACAGGTTACATTTGTAGGAACCGGGAAGATAAATTCGTTCCTCGTCGTACCTTGATATTTTTCAATGATGCGTTTTGGGATTTCCATCAACCTAACATTGGACGCAATATCCGATTTCTTTCTCCGGCTGATGATCCATTGATGACCATCAAAGAATGATTGGATATTATTCCGAGTTAATTTCTTAATGTCTGCATAAGCCAGTCCGGTGAAACAACTAAAAATGAATAGGTCTTTTACAAGCTCATACCTTGGATGTGACGGTACGCATTTCATCAGTTTTTCAACATCTTCTTTCAGAATATAACCTCTGTCGGTTTCCTGCATATTTATCTCATAATCCTGAAAAGGATTATCACGTATCAAGCCTTTTTTGATAGCCAATTCGACAAGACTTAAAACAGGCATCGTGTACACCCAAACTGTATTATGAGCTGATTGCAAATCGTATCGGAGATAAAAATCAAACTCACGAATGAAATCGGCAGTCAATTCCCGGAATGCCATATCATCACGATGATAGCGTTCTTTAATAAAATTGGTTAGATGGTTGTAAACCGTGATATATTTGTTATAGGTGCTTTGTGAACGTTCTTCTTTTTCAACCAATCTTTTAAAATCTTCGTTTTGATCGTTGAATACTTTTAGTATTGCATCATCCATTACACCGACACCAAGAAAAGAAAGCTTTACTTTCTGTGCGGTGGCAAAACCTTCGTGTTTCTGCATGTCTTCGTATATCTTGTCGATACGACCACGTATGTTATCCAGTTTCTGGTTAATGTTCAATGCAACGGCACTTTTGCCCTCAACTCTTCCATACTTTAAATCCCAATTATTGGGGTTTATTTCTAACTTTGTACCCAAAGTCTTAGCTGTTCCGTCAATGGTAATACGTGCCATAATCGGTGCATTACCGTTCTTTTTCAGTTCGTTCTTTTTCAAATAGAAAAGCAGTTTGAACGTCGATTTTTTTGTCTGCTCCATAACTCAAATGTTTAATGTTTAAAATTAACTCTCATTGAGTTACAAGGAAATGTAAAAAGAAGTGCAAAAGACTGAAATATAGCCAGTTAATATACATCATTACCATTGTCAATCGGTAACGAATTAGTAACCTAATTGTGTCAGTTTAATCCCAAAACCAATCACACACCGAGTTCCAAACTACGACTACTATTTTATAAAACATTGTATAGCAAAGGTTTTAATCGTTTTGCTTACTTTTGCTTTTTATTAATCTTTTTTGTAAAAAATACAAAATCATCTCTTTTTATTCGCAATTTGTACAAGGTTAAACGCAAAGCAGCATTGGGGGCTAGGCTGCTTAACATTTCAGACGATTGGGTGCGTACGTTTAAAACGCTGGACCTTTCAGAAAGTGAAGTGGTAGATCTTGTAGATTCGTACAAAGATGCCGTTGCCGATTTTGAGCACTTAAACATACAAGCTGCCAACTTAATTGCTATGTTTTTGGCTTTTTCAGATCAAAAAGCTAATCAGGTAATGAAATTACTGGCTATTTATTCTGTTTATTTTTTACCCATTACCTTTCTTGCGGGTTTATACGGAATGAATTTTAATTATATGCCCGAATTAACCGCAAAATACGGTTATTTTGCGGTACTGGGAATCATGGTACTTATTGTACTTATTACTTTTTTCTATTTTAAAAAGAAAAAATGGTAGCCTTTTTTATTCCTAAAATATTAACGAATATCTAGTAACCGATAAATAATTACGGTTGATTTGTATCAGTTTTTATTGAATGTAAAAGTCCTACAACTATTCGTATTTTACTTTAGCAAACTTTTGTAAGCCTTCATTGCTACCGTAAATAACAATAATATCGTCTTTTTGAAGCACGGTGTTTGGTTCTGGTATTCCCTGAACATTGGCTACCGTTTTGCTTCTACCTAAGAAATTTTTCTCTTGTGCATCTCTGATAATAGTCAGAATTAAAACATTATGCAATTCTCTGAATTTTACGTCTTCTATGGTTTTTCCGATATATTTTTCTGGTAAAAGAATTTCTACAATGCTATAACTCTTGTTTAACTCAAAAGAATCAACCACACCTTTTAAACAAAGTTTTTTAGACCATCTTTCAGAACTTTCTTCTTCCGGACGCACAATTTCGTTCACCCCAATAGCTTGTAAAACACTTTCGTGCAGCGGATTAATGGCACGACTAATTAACCGTTTTACACCCAAATTTTTAAAGTGGGCTGTAACCATAATATTGGCACCTTCGTCTTCACCAATACAAACCATTACCACATCGGTATTTTTTAAAGGTAAGTGATTAATGGCAGATTGGTCGGTGGCGTTTAAACAAATGGTATGCGATAATTTGTCTTTTAATGCCATTACACGCTCAGATCGGGAATCTACACCAATAACTTCGTTTCCTTGCTGGGTTAATTTTTCTGCCAACGAGCCTCCAAAATTTCCTAATCCTATAATGATAAACTTCATTTTAAATCTAAATTTTAATTGATTAATATTTCGTCTGAAGGGTAATGGTAATTTATTTGTTTTACCTTCTTAAAAAAAGCTATAAGTATTGTTAGCATACTTACCCTGCCAATAAACATAGTAGTAATAAGTACCATTTTGCTTTCATCTGTTAAAGTGGCTGTTATGCCAAGGCTAAGACCTGTGGTGCTATATGCTGAAAAACTTTCAAAAGCAATATCCAATAGCGGAATATTATTATCGTAATGAGAAATTAAAAATATACTTATCCCTATTACAATCAGTGATAAACTCATTACGGCAAAAGCACGTCTAACAGAAATATCTGCAATTTCTCTTCTAAAAACTTCTATTTTGGTTTTTCCTTTGGCAAGACTAAAATAATTTAAAGTAGCAATGGCAAAGGTACTTGTTTTAATTCCGCCGCCGGTTGATGCTGGCGATGCACCCACCCACATTAAAAAAATAATTATAATGATAGATGAAAAGTGCATTTGGTTAAAATCTATTGAATTAAAACCTGCCGTTCGGGGTGTAGTTGCAGTAAATAGTGCAGTAACAACTTTACCAATTCCGTGGTGACTGCCCAGTACATTGTAATATTCTTTTATATAAATTATTAGGGTTCCTAAAAAAATTAAGAGCGTTGTTGTTATTAAATTGATCTTATTGCTTAGAGTTAAAATCCATAAACGATAGTTGTTTCTTTTTTCTAGAAACCAAAGAATGTATCTTGATATTAAATATTTAATGTAGCGTACCGAATTGATTACGATAGGAAAACCCAATCCCCCAAAAACAAAAATAATGACGATAATAAATTGTAAAGGATAATTATAAACGTATTCGGTTTGCATCATTCCATTTGGTAAGGTTGAAAAACCTGCATTACAAAAAGCCGATATGGAATGAAACATTGAAAAATAAACTCTTTCTGAAAAAGAGGGAATCAGTGCTTTATCTAAATTGAAAAAAATAAGTATCGCCCCAATAAATTCAATTAAAAAAGTAATGGCTAAAATTCTTTTTACTGTTGTAAAAACCTCACCAATTTTATCTGAGTTGGTCATATCGCTCAAAGCCAATTGATTTTCGTAGGTAGATCCACCCTTAAAAAAGTAACTAAAATAGCTGGCAAATGTAAGAATGCCTAAACCACCGGCTTGTATCAATAATAAAATTAATGTTTGTCCAAAAGGGGTAAAGTAACTGCTTGTATCAACCACAATAAGCCCCGTTACACAAACGGCACTGGTAGAAGTAAATAAAGCATCTACAAAACTAATACCTTGATAGGTTGCGTTTGGGGACATTAATAATAAGGCTCCTGTTAGTATCAATCCTATAAAGCTGATGATAAACAATTGGGCTGGATTCAGCAAAGAACGTTTATAACTTAAGCGCGGACGCGTAAATTCTCGTATTAATTTTAAGATAACTGCCCAGCGTATCCAATGGGTTATTTCTATTATTCCGCCAATTGATAATTGTTTGTATAAGCAGTAAAGTACAAACAAGACACTTAAAGCATCAAATATAAATACACTTAA
>DATGOR010000096.1:0-3779 GCA_035305805.1 Vicingaceae bacterium
TGTGGAGCTGTCATGTGGTGAGCATCGGCAGATAAGCCACCACCAATTACCTCAGCATATATCTTAGCACCTCTAGCTTTTGCATGTTCGTATTCTTCCAAGATTACGGCAGCACCACCTTCTCCCATTACAAAACCATCTCTGTCTTTATCAAAAGGACGAGAAGCTGTTTCAGGAGAATCATTTCTAGTTGAAAGTGCGTGCATGGCATTAAACCCACCCATTCCGGCTTCATAAATAGCGGCTTCAGAACCTCCGGCAACAAATACATCAGCTTTTCCTAATCGGATATAATTAAAAGCATCAATAAGTGCGTTGGTAGAAGAAGCACAAGCTGCAACAGTAGTAAAGTTAGGACCTCTAAATCCGTATTCCATCGAAATTAATCCAGAAGCAATGTCTGCAATCATTTTAGGAATAAAGAAAGGATTAAATCTTGGAGTTCCATCACCACCAACAAAATTGGTTACTTCATCCTGAAAGGTTTTGATACCCCCAATTCCTGAACCCCAAATAACACCAACTCTGTCTTTATTAACAGTTTCTAAGTTAAGTTTTGAATCAGTAACTGCTTCTTTTGAAGCAATTAATGCAAATTGAGTATAAGGGTCAATTTTTCTGGCTTCTTTTCTATCAAAATGGTCTGCAGGGTCAAAGTTTTTTACTTCGCAAGCAAACTGAGTTTTAAACTTAGAAGCATCAAACTTGGTGATTGGAGCACAACCACTCACTCCTTTTTTAAGGTTTTCCCATGTTTCAGGAAAAGTATTTCCTAGTGGTGTAATGGCACCTATTCCGGTAACAACAACTCTTTTTAGTTCCATAAATCTGTTAGGTTAAAAACTTGATTATAAACAGAAAAAGCTTTGAACGAGACATCCAAAGCAATTTCTAAATTTTGTTATAGAGCTTAAAATCGCTTACTTTAGGTTGTCTTCGATGTATTTAATAGCATCGCCAACAGTTGCAATTTTTTCCGCTTCATCATCCGGAATAGCAATATTAAACTCTTTTTCAAATTCCATAATCAATTCAACAGTATCTAAAGAATCTGCTCCTAAATCGTTAGTAAAGCTTGCTTCGTTAGTTACTTCATTTTCATCAACGCCTAATTTGTCAACGATGATTGATTTTACTTTTCCTGTAATATCTGACATGTTTTTTAATTTTAAGTTTATAAGGTGCAAAGAAAATTATTTATCTCAATATAATCAAATTATTTTTGATTATTCGTACCTAATTTATTCACATAATTTATATTACTGCTAAGTTTTAATAAATTAGAAGCTTTAATGAGGCATCAAAATTACTTTAATTCCTACTTTTGTGGCATAAAAACAGCTCCTATTTCATGTATAAAATTGCCATTTTTGCTTCCGGTAGCGGCTCTAACGCTGAAAATATTGCCAATTATTTTAAAGACAAGCCTGTTGCCGAGGTCGGACTAATACTTACCAACAAAGCAGATGCTTTTGTATTGGAGCGAGCAAAAAAATTAGCGATTGAAAGTATAGTTTTTTCTTCTGAACAGTTAAAATCAGGCGAATTGGTCGATTTGTTGAAGAATAAAGGCATTGATTTTGTCGTACTGGCCGGATTTTTACTTAAAATACCTGAAAACTTAATTGCAGCTTTTCCAAATAAAATCATCAACATTCATCCGGCATTATTGCCTAAATATGGCGGAAAAGGAATGTATGGCGATGCTGTGCATAAAGCAGTGGTTGCCAATTGCGAGAAAGAATCCGGGATTACCATTCATTATGTTAATGAACATTACGATGAAGGAACTATTATTTTCCAAGCGAAGTGCAAGGTTAGTGAAACCGATACTTATGAAGATGTTGCCCATAAAATCCACCAGTTGGAATATGAGCATTTTCCGAGAGTGATTGAGGAGTTAATGAAAACATTTTAAGTATTTACAACAAAGACACAGAGAACACAGAGTGACTCTTCAAAGATTCCTGCCTTCGCAGGAATGACGCACAGAATTTATTTCATCATTTTATAAACAAAATAGCATCAACCAACCATTACGTCATTCCTGTGCAGCGTAGCGGAAACAGGACTCTTTGTTGTCTTCTTTATTTTGAGCCGAAAGTGTCTTTAAACTTTTTGATTAAAACAACTGTTCCGTATATCCATAATCCAGTAGCTAAGACAAAAAGTATTAAGTAAAGCCAGTCCGTTTTTGTTTCTAATTCAATTTCTTTGTAATGAATTATTGTGTTTATCATTACGATAATCCAAATGAAATACAAGAACCATAATCGACCTTTCCAAGAACCTTCTACTTCCATGTTGTTTAATTTTTATTTAAATATTATGGTACTTGAATTAATCACTCAATACAGTTCCAATTTCTCAAACCTATATCCTTTTTCAGTAAAATACTCCAATACTTTTGGTAAAGTATATTTAAGGTTGTCGGCAGCTTTTAGGCTGTCGTGAAAAACAACAACAGAACCTTCGGTAGTGTTATTTGTTACATTTTTTAAGCATTTTTCGGGAGTGGTTTTTGGGTCAAAATCGCCACTTAATACATCCCACATAATTACCTTGTAGTCCTCTTTTATCAACTCGTATTGCGATTTTTTTATTCTCCCGTAAGGCGGTCGAAATAAATTGCTTTTCACCACTTCTTCGCATTTTTTGATATTACGGAAATAAGCTTCCTTGTCGGTGTGCCAACCGTTTAAATGGTGATGAGTATGATTACCAATAGCATGTTCATCGCAAATAATTTTTTGGAAGATTTCGGGGTGTTTTGCTACATTGGAGCCCACACAAAAAAAAGTAGCTTTGGCATTAAAAGTTTTTAAGGTGGCTAATGTCCACTCGGTAATTTCAGGAGTTGGGCCATCATCAAAAGTGAGGTAAATAATTTTTTCGGCAGTAGGAATTTTCCAAACAAAGTTGGAATAGTATTTTTTTAAGAAAAATGGCGACTTTACTAAATACATTTATTCTGCTTGTAATGTAGGAGTAACCAACTTTTTAGTAATGGTTTCGGCTATCATAGGAAAATGAATGTTGACAATTTTATTGATATCGTTTTCATTGGAATTAAACCTAGAGATAATGGCTCCCGAACTTACTTCTTTAGCGTTGCTGTTTATAATAGTGTAATGTACTTTTATTTCTCTTTTGTATTGATGCTCGGCTGCTTTATAAGCATCATCGGCACTTTTTTTAATGTCTAGTTGGTTAATAAACACATAATAAGTTGCTTCATAAGTTTTATTCAAATTAGGAATGAGATTCTCGTTCGTTATAACAGTATTCATAAACTTTTCACGATTATCTACTTCCGAGACAATTTCGCCATTTTTAATAGTAGCTTCTTGTGGTTCTTTTTCTTTTTCTTTGGGCTTTATTTTATTAAATAATTTTTTGGCAGGTGTTTCTTTTTCTACCACTTCGGGTTCAATTATTTGATACTTGTAGCCAATAGAACTGTAGATATAAGTCAGCTCTTTTTGAACAACATCTTGTTCCATGGTATAAAATGAAAGAGGATTAAAATATTCTTTTAGTGAGATAAAAAGGTTTTTATCCAACTCTGCACGAAACATGGCTTTTATTTCATGAAAATTCATTTCATTTTTATGGCTCAAGTCTTTATCAATGTCAGAAAAGTACATTTTAGTTTCAAAAGGAATAATCAATACATTATTTTTAGCGGCCGGATCGTGAATAATTCCATCGCCAGTAGTAGTCTCTTGAGCAGATAAAACACCGCCACTTATAATGGTAAGGATAAAAAAAATCTTGAA
>DATGOR010000097.1:0-6346 GCA_035305805.1 Vicingaceae bacterium
TGGTAAAGCTCTCAATGGCTTCGTTGTATTTTTGTTCTGCAAAAAATTGTTCCCCGTTTCTATAATCTTTAAAATAAGATTGTCCTAAAACAGAGATGTTTATTGTTAATACAGCAATGATAAACAGTAATTTTTTTCTCATGGGTGTCAATTTTAGTGTTGAGATAAACACGTAATAAAAATACAGTAAAATTCTTAAAATCAAAGCAAAAGTAATAAATTGTTGGGTTAATTTGAATTATTTAAAAGAAAGAACAATAAAGATTTAAAGTAGAAATATTGGCTAGTATAACATAAAAAAAGACCGATGTTAATAACATCGGTCTTTTTAATTTTCATTCTATTATTCTTAAGCTTTTTGCTTGCTTCTTCTGGTAATTCTTCTCTTTGGTTTTTCTTCTACTACTTCAGGAGTGTAATTCGGATCAAGAGCAGGATCTACCAATATTCTACCGCAATGTTCGCAAACAATTACTTTTTTATGGTTTTTAATGTCTAACTGACGTTGAGGTGGTATTTTATTAAAACAACCTCCGCAAGCATCTCTTTGAATGGTAACAACAGCTAAACCATTTGCAGCACCTGAGCGAATTCTTTTATAAGCAGTTAATAACCTGTCTTCAATAACAGTTTCTGCTTTTTTAGATTGCTCTTGTAACTTCTCTTCTTCGCTTTGAGTTTCGTTGGTAATTTCTTCTAATTGATTTTTTTTGTTTTCCAAGTCAATTTTTCTACCTTCTAAGTATTCTTTAGCTTCATCTAATTTTTCTTGTTTAGAAACCAGTTGAAACTCACCTTCTTTAATCTTTTTTTCAGCCAATTCAATTTCTAATTTCTGAAACTCAATTTCTTTGGTAAGGGCATCAAATTCTCTGTTGTTTCTAACTTTATTTTGTTGCTCTTCGTATTTTTTAATTAGATTGGTAGCATCTTTAATGCTGTTTTTCTTGTTAGAGATATCTGTTTTAATATTGTCAATTTCTAACGATAAATTCTCCTGACGTGTTTCTAACCCTGCAATTTCATCTTCCAAATCTTGAACTTCTAAAGGAAGCTCACCTCTGATTAATCTGATTTTGTCAATCTTTGTGTCAATCAACTGAAGATCGTACAATGCTTTTAGTCTTTCTTCTACTGTGGTTGCTGTTTTTTTTGCCATATTTTTACAGGTAATTTATGGGGTTTGTATTTTTTTCTGATAAATGAAGTGCGAAATTAGGAATTTTTTTAATAAGAATATCATAAATTAGTTCAGAAGTAAATTGTTCGCTCTCATAATGCCCAATATCGGCTATAACTATTTTGTTTTCTGCATCAAAAAATTGGTGGTATTTAAAATCTGCTGTGATAAAAACATCGGCTCCTGATTGAATAGCATCGCTTAGTAGAAAGCTTCCTGAACCTCCACAAAGTGCTATTTTACTTACTGTTTCTTTGTGAATAGTTGTGAAACGAATACAATCAGTTTTAAAAATTCTTTTTAATGAGCTTAAAAATTCCATGGCATTAACTGTAGATGAAAGTTCACCAACTACTCCACTGCCTATTTGTAAAGCACTATTTTCAATAGGGTAAATATCGTAAGCCACCTCTTCGTAAGGATGTGCAGCAATCATGGCATTAATTACTCGAGGAAGCTGATGGGCATAAACTACCGTTTCAATTTTTAATTCGGCTTCGAAGTGCATTTTGTTAGCACTTCCTACAAAAGGTTGCGAATTTTCACCTCCTTTAAAAGTGCCTGTACCTTCAGTGTTAAAACTACATGCACTGTAATCTCCAATGTGTCCGGCTCCTTGACTAAACATGGCATTTCTAACAGCTTCGGCATGAGCAACAGGACAGAAGGTAACAATTTTTTTCAATAATTCTTTTTTAGGTTGTAGGGTGCTAACATTTTTCAAACCTAATTTTTCTGCCATTTTGTAACTCACTCCGTTGTAGGCATTATCTAGGTTGGTGTGTGCCGCATAGAGGGCAATGTCATTTTTTATGGCTTTCATTACTACTCGTTCAATGTAGTTTTTGCCATTAAACTTTTTTAATCCCGAAAAAACAATGGGGTGGTGAGCTATCACTAAGTTACAATTTTTAGCAATGGCTTCATCAATAATTGCTTCGGTACTATCTAAACAAATTAATGCCGCTTTTATTTCTTGCGAAGGATGCCCAACAATTAGTCCTGAATTGTCGTAATGCTCTTGCAGAGCAGGAGGGGCAATGTTTTCTATTTCTGCTATAATATCCTTTAACAACATAATTTTTTTGAAGTGATGATTACATTGCGAAAGTAATTAAAATAGGTGCAGTATGCAATAGGAGTATTTTTATTCCTCCATGATGCTGAAAAACTTGTTAGTAAATTCCATATAATTATAAAAATGTTAGGGTCTATAAAACATTATTTTGCTACATTTGTCTTCATAAATCATTAAAAACAATATGGACATTACATCAATTATTTCTATTACCGGTAAACCGGGTTTGCACAAAATTGTTTCTCAAACAAAAAACGGGTTAATAGCCGAATCTATTGAAGATGGAAAACGTTTTCCTGTTTACGCTTCTGAAAAAGTTAGTGCTATTGAAGATATTAGTATTTATACTACTTCTGACGATATGCCATTGACAGAGGTATATAAAAAAATGTTGGAAAAAACCAATGGAAAAGCAGCCATCGACCATAAATCTTCTCCGGCAGAGTTGAAAAATTATTTAAAAGAAGTGGTAGATTTTGACGAGGAAAGAGTATATAATTCCGATTTGAAAAAATTATTTCAATGGTTCAATATTTTAGTAAATAAAGGATTACTAAAGGAAACGAAAGAAGAAAAAACAGACAAGAAAGAAAAAGCGACAAAAGCAACTACTAAAACAGCAAAAACTACAGCTAAGAAACCTGCTGCCAAAAGCACTAAGGCAACAGCAGCCAAAACTTCAAAAGCCAAAGCAACACCTAAAAACACTACTGCTGCTAAAAAAGGATAAAATAAGCTTAATTTAATATTATAAAATCCTACTATTAATTGATAGTGGGATTTTTTTTCAATACATGATATGCAAGCAACACCATTAACTAATAACAGAATATTTATTCCAAAAGATTTTAAACTTAATACTTGGGAAGATTTAGCCCCTTATTACGAACAATTGCTACAGAAAGAAATTAACTCTGCAGAAGAATTGGAACAATGGTTAACCAACAGAAGTGAGTTAGATGCGTATGTAAGTGAAAATCTTGGTTGGAGATACATCAAAATGAATATAGACACCACCAATGCCGATTTTAGAGATGATTTTTCTTTTTTTATTAATGAAATAGAACCTAAAATTGCTCCCATTGACCACCAACTAAACAATAAACTACATTCCAATTCATTTTTTGCTATTTTAAACCAAGGTGATTATAAAGTTTATTTCAGAAAATTAGAGCAAGATATTGCCATTTACAGAGAAGAAAATATACCGTTAACAACTCAGTTGACTCAAAAAGCACAGCAGTACGGAGAAATTGTTGGGAATATGGTAGTTGAAGTAGAAGGTAAAACGCTAACCTTGCAACAAGCAGCTGTTTATCTTAAAAAACACGATAGAAATTTACGTAAAGAGGTCTATCAAAAAATTGCAGAAAGAAGACTGAAAGATAAAGAACGTTTGAACGATTTGTTTTCTGAAATGATTGCGTTAAGACATCAAATAGCATTAAATGCCGGATTTAAAAATTACCGAGACTATATGTTTGCAGCTTTAGGAAGGTTTGATTATAACCCGGAAGCTTGTTTTGCTTTTCATGAAGCTATTGCTAAAGAAGTAGTGCCTTTAGTAAATGAATGGGATGGACAAAGAAAAAAACAAATGCAGTTAGAAGTGCTAAAACCTTGGGATAAAAATGTAGATGCCCTTGGAAGAGAAGCTTTGCATCCTGTAAAATCTGAAGAAGAATTGATAGATAAAACCATTCGTTGTTTTAATAACATCCATCCGTTCTTTGGCGAATGCATGCAAACGATGAAAAACATGAAGCACATTGACTTAGAATCTAAACAAGGAAAAGCACCCGGAGGGTTTAATTATCCACTATACGAAACAGGCGTTCCTTTTATTTTTATGAATTCTGTAGGTGCTGCCAACGATGTTGTTACCATGTTGCACGAAGGTGGGCATGCAGTTCATTCTTTTTTAACTAACCCTTTAAAATTGACAGTGTTTAAAGATTTTCCTTCGGAAGTTGCTGAATTAGCTTCTATGAGTATGGAATTGATTTCCATGGATTTTTGGGGTGAATTTTATCCCAATAAAGAAGCACTTAATAGAGCAAAAGAAGAACAATTAATGAGTGTTTTGAATAAACTTCCGTGGATAGCCACCATTGATAAGTTTCAACATTTACTTTACGAGCGTCCCGATCATAACCACAAAGAAAGAGAACAATTGTGGAATTTATTAATGGATAAATTTAGCAGCGATGAAGTAGATTGGTCGGAAAATGAAGAGGAAAAAGCCCATTACTGGCAAAAACAATTACACTTGTTTGAAGTACCGTTTTATTACATTGAGTATGGTATGGCTCAATTAGGAGCTATAGCAGTATGGAAAAATTATAAAGAAAACCCTCAAAAGGCAATTCAACAATATATGGATGCTTTAAAGTTAGGTTATACCAAGTCTATACCGGAAATTTATCAAACGGCAGGCATTGCTTTCGACTTTTCTCAAGACTACATCAAAGAATTAGTAACTTTTGTTCAAAACGAACTTCAAAAAATAACCGCCCACTAAGTTTAAATTAGTTCGGTATTTTATTTATTGACAATCAATGGTTTATTTTTTTACTACAGAGGCACAGAAAACACAGAGGATTTTAATAATAACTGATTTTTTTATGATAATAATGGTTGTCTTGTTTTATTTTAACTAAGTACATCCCTTTAGGATATGGAGATAAATCGAAAGATAGTTTTGAACCATTCACTTTGTTTACATAAACCAATTCTCCTAAAAGGCTAAACACTTCAATTTCAAAATAGGGTTTATTGGAGTTTAACTCAATGTTGATTAGACCGTTGGTGGGGTTAGGGAAGAAGTTTATACTGTTATTGAGTGATGTTGCATTAAAACCTACTACCGTAGAAGAAAGTTTGGCAAGGAAAAAATCATCTAATCCAAAATGGGTTAACGATGTAGTTCCAATATTAGTTGTCATGCCTTGCATATCTTCAATAGCTCCTGTAACATAAACTTCCCCTGTATTACTAATCGCAACACCCATACCATTATCACTTCCTAAGGCTTGAACACTTTTCATCCATTCCTCATTTCCATTAGTGCTATATTTTAAAATATAAATATCAGCATTGTTTCCTGTATTATCTACATTGGTTAAAGTGGTATTTGCAAATGTTATGGATGGACTATAAGTTTCTCCAATGATATATGCTCCACCATTTGGGTCAAGAACTAAATCATTTATCCAATCATTATAGATGCCTCCAGCATTTTTTGCCCATAAAACTTGCCCCGATGAATTATACTTTACTAAAAAAACATCGTTGTTTCCATTAGTAGTAAGTGAAATGGAATCAAAAATAATTGAACTACCACCTGCAAAATTGCCTAAAACATAGCTATTTCCATAAGCATCTACCTTTATTGCAATTCCTTCATCACTAGTGGCTGCAATAGCATTTTTTGCCCATAATACATTCCCTGAGGTATCTATTTTAGCGACAAACATATCATTAGAGTTTACTGTGTTGGTATTTGCTAATGTATAAGTTCCAATAGTTAGAGAATCTCCAAAAAAACCACCTGTAAGATAAACACCTGTTTCATTTACATAAATATCTCGTAATTGAGGTGATGAAATAGTACCTGTAGTAGTTAGTGTTTTAGACCAAATAAGGTTTTCGGTCTCGTTCCTTTTTTCAATAGTTACAACTGTGGGAGCACTAATAATAGAATAGCTATTCAAATCATTGTCTATGGCAGCAAATCCTCCATTAAGATTGCTGTTGCTACTATTCTTAGCCCATATCATTTGCCCATTATTATCATATTTTGCAACAAAAAAACTTGTACTACCAGAATTGGTTAGTGTGATTGTTTCAATAGTAAGTGTTGGATTAGAAAAATGACCACTAATGTAAATATGGTTATTCTTATCTATCAATATCTTATCTACAAAAAACTTACTTACAAAATCTGAACCTACACTCCCTATAGTTTTAACCCAAATAACAGAACCGTTAGGATTGTATTTTGCTAGAAAAATATCATCATTACCTGCATTTGTTAGTGAAAAACTTCCAATAGAAATACTAGCATTCCTATACATACCTAATACATA
>DATGOR010000098.1:0-3001 GCA_035305805.1 Vicingaceae bacterium
GCGCCAGCTGCATTGCAGAGTAGCTACGTTCGGATTGGATAAGCACTGAAAGCATATAAGTGCGAAGCCAACCTCAAGATGAGATTTCCCTTAAGGGTCGTTGAAGATGACAACGTTGATAGGTTGCAGATGTAAAGGCAGTAATGTCAAAGTCGAGCAATACTAATTACCCTAGCGCTTTTGTGCTGTTGAATTTAACTTTTCTGTAATTTCTTTCTTTGATTGTCATATATGATTAAACTTAAAAAAGTGATTAATTATATATAAAAAAATTGATGATTTATGGTGACTATAGCAGTGGGGTTCACCTCTTCCCATTCCGAACAGAGAAGTTAAGTCCACTAGCGCAGATGGTACTGGGGTAACACCCGGAAGAGTATGTCGTTGCCATTCTTTTAAAACCCTTAACCTCTCGGTTAAGGGTTTTTTTGTTTTATATTTGTTCTACAATAAGACGTTTCTGTTTTCAACTACCCAAATAAATTCAGTAATTTTGACGCTTTAATTTTTTTAATTTATGGAGCCAATTTTATCAAACAGAATTAATAATCTTAGTGAATCTCAAACGCTTGCTATGACAAGAATGAGTAGAGAGTTACAAGCACAAGGGAAGGATGTAATCAGTTTAAGTATTGGTGAGCCTGATTTTGATACTCCTGATTTAATAAAAAATGCAGCAAAAAAAGCTATTGATGAAAATCATACTCACTATACTCCAGTTCCTGGGTATCCTGAATTAAGAAAAGCTGCAGCTTTAAAGTTAAGAAGAGATAATGATTTAGATTATTCTTTTGAGCAAATTGTTGTATCTACAGGAGCTAAACATTCTTTAACAAATTTAGCATTAAGTATTTTGAATCCCGAAGATGAAGTTATTTTGTTGGCTCCTTATTGGGTGAGTTATATAGAAATGATAAAAATTGCTGAAGCTAAACCTATTGTCGTATCTACTTCAATTGAAAGTGATTTTAAAATTAATATTGATCAATTAAAGAAAGCTATAACCCCTAAAACTCGAATGATATGGTTTAGTTCTCCTTGTAATCCAAGTGGTTCTGTTTATACCAAAGAAGAGCTTAAAGCTATTGCTGAACTGATTAAAGGTTACCCTAATATTATAATTGTATCTGATGAAATTTATGAGCACATAAATTTTGTAGGTAAACATGAGAGTATTGCACAATTTGATTTTATAAAAGATCAGGTAGTGGTTGTTAATGGCGTTTCAAAGGGTTTTGCAATGACGGGTTGGAGAATAGGTTTTATTGCTGCTCCAAAGTGGATTGCTGATGCTTGCACTAAAATGCAAGGACAGTTTACGTCAGGCACTTGTAGTATAGCACAAAAAGCTGCTCAAGCTGCCCTAGAGGCAGATACTTCAATTGTAAATGAAATGGTAGGAGCTTTTAAAAAACGAAAAGAATTAGTTTATCATTTAATGAAAGATATACCGGGAATAAAAATGAATCAACCGAAAGGTGCTTTTTATTTCTTTCCGGATGTTTCTTATTACTTTGGAAAATCATACAATGGAAGCATAATAAAAGACGCCACAGATTTATGTATGTTTTTGCTTAACGAAGGTTTAGTTGCTTTAGTAAGCGGTGATGCTTTTGGGAATCCTGAATGTTTGCGAATATCTTATGCTACTTCTGAGGAAGTATTAGTTGAAGCGGTTAGTCGTATTAAAAAGGCTCTTTCATTATTAAAATAATTTTTTACTAATTACAAATTAACTGTTACCTTAAATGAACGCTGCCAAAAAAGTTGCCTTATATACGCTCGGTTGTAAGCTGAATTTTTCAGAATCATCATCTATTGCAAGAATGTTTCAAGAAGAAGGATTTGCAAGGGTTGATTTTAATGATACGCCTGATGTATTTGTTATTAATACTTGTTCGGTAACCGAGAATGCGGATAAAAAATGTAAGCAATTAGTAAAAAAAGCCAAAAAAGTAAATCCAGCAGCTTTTATTGCCATAATTGGCTGTTATGCTCAATTAAAACCAGAAGAAATTGCTCAAATTAAAGGTGTAAATATGGTGTTGGGAGCCGCAGAAAAATTTAAAATTGTCGATTATTTTAATCAACAAGAAAAAGAGGAAGTGGCAAAGGTTTATGCATCTAAAATTAAAGCAGCTAATGAATTTGTACCTTCTTATTCGCATGGAGATAGAACGCGTTCATTTTTAAAAATTCAAGATGGATGTGATTATTTTTGTACTTTTTGTACTATTCCATTAGCAAGAGGAAAGAGTAGAAATCAATCCATTTCTGAAACGATTAATGTAGCCAATGAAATTGCTTCAACAAATGTAAAAGAAGTAGTATTAACCGGGGTTAATATTGGAGATTTTGGTCAAGGTAAAGGTTCAGAAGATTTTTTTCAATTAATTCAACAGTTAGATAAAATTGAAGGAATTGAACGTTTTAGAATTTCTTCGATTGAGCCTAACTTATTATCGAATGAAATTATTGATTTTGTGAGCCAATCGGCTAAATTTATGCCTCATTTTCATATACCATTACAATCTGGGTCTAATAAAATTCTTAAAATGATGCGTAGGAAATATCTCAAGGAATTATACTCTGAAAGAGTAGCTCGTATCAAAGAAAAAATGCCTCATGCTTGTATTGGTGTAGATGTAATTGTTGGATTCCCGGGAGAAACAGATGAAGATTTTATGGAAACCTATCGTTTTCTGAATGAATTACCTGTTTCTTATTTACATGTTTTCACGTATTCTGAACGCCCTAATACTACGGCAATAAAGTTAGAAAATCCTGTTTCTAAAGAAAAAAGAAGTGAAAGAAGCAAGATGTTACACATTCTTTCTGACAAGAAAAAAAGATTTTTTTACGAACAATTTTTAGATGAAAAAGCTAAAGTTTTATTAGAAGCAGAGCAACATGAAGGATTTTTAAATGGGTTCACAGAAAATTATATAAAAGTAAAAGTACCTTTTGAAGAAGGATTAGAAAACACCATACAAGAAATTAG
>DATGOR010000099.1:0-24342 GCA_035305805.1 Vicingaceae bacterium
AGAATTGATAAAACCAATCCTGAAGTTATTGCCGAAAATGATTTTTTATATGCTGTTGCAGCTCCTGATGATGTTGCTCAAATCATAAAAACCTCTTGTTATGATTGTCATTCCAATACTACCAAATATCCTTGGTACAGCAACGTTGCTCCTATCTCTTGGTGGTTAAAAGATCATATTGACGAAGGTAGAGAAGAACTTAATTTTTCTGAATGGGAAACGTTTGAACAAAAACGTAAGCTAAAAAAACTGAAAGAATGTGTGGAAGAATTAGAGGAAAAAAAGATGCCTTTAGACGATTACCTCATCACCCATAGCGAAGCAGAATTAACTGATCAACAAAGAGAAATGTTGGTCAATTGGTTTAAAGAAACGCTGAACAATTTTGAGAATGAAACTACAAATGAGACGACTGAAGAGAGTAATGAAGTTGCACTTAGTTTAGATAACGGTAAAAAATGGAAAGCTAATAAAGAAACCGTTGATGGGATTAATAATATGTTGGCAATAATGGCCACTCCTTTAGCTGAAGAACGTATTGTGCTTTACGTTGCACGTGGAGAGCAGTTAATGAAAGAGTTTGAAACTATTGTAGCAAAATGCAACATGACTGGCGAAGCTCACGAACAATTACATCATTACATTTTTCCATTAAAAGAGCAAATAGAAACTCTTATTGCTTGTGAAGATATTACTAATTGCGATTTAACACATTTAGCCATTTTAAGACAATTGCACTTATTTAAAGATTATTTTGAATTGGAAGATTTAGCGAGTTAGTTTACACTACTTCAAATGCTTTAACATATCTTCTGTCATAGCAGATAAATCGTACTGACATTTCCAGCCCCAATCTTGCTGAGCAGCCGAATCGTCAATACTTTGAGGCCAACTATCAGCAATTTTTTGTCGTTCATCCGGTTGATAGCTTATTTCAAAATGGGGAAGGTGTTTTTTTATTTCCGCTGCTATTTCTTTAGGCGAAAAGCTGATACCACCCAAGTTATAACTCGAACGTATTCTTACATCCTCTGCTTTAGCGTGCATCAATTCAATGGTTGCTCTAATGGCATCCGGCATGTACATCATCGGTAAATAGGTGTTTTCCGATAAAAAACAAGAGAATTCCCCTGTTTTTAACGCTTGATGATAAATGTCCACCGCATAATCTGTAGTTCCGCCTCCCGGCAAAGATTTATACCCTATTAATCCGGGATAACGAATACTTCTTACATCTACATGGTATTTCTTAAAGTAATATTCACACCAACGTTCTCCGGCTTGTTTGCTAATACCGTAAACAGTTGTTGGTTCCATAACGGTAAGTTGCGGAGTACTTACCCTTGGAGTAGTAGGACCAAAAACAGCAATAGAACTAGGCCAATAGACTTTTTTAATAATGCCTTCTTTAGCTAAATTAAGTACATTAAACAAGCTATCCATATTTAATTGCCAACCAAATTCAGGATTTTTTTCTGCCGTAGCAGAAAGCAATGCTGCTAGTAAATATACTTGGGTAATCTGGTGTTTTTTAATCACAGAAAGTAACTGTTCTTTGTTCAAAATGTCTAACACCTCAAACGGGCCCGATTGTTCTTGTTGTGGTTGTTTTATATCTGATGCAACTACATTTTCGTTGCCATACATTTTCCTTAATTCTTCAACTAACTCTGTTCCTATTTGCCCCGAAGAGCCTACAATTAAAATTCTCTCTGACATAATTTTTGGATATCTTGTCTTCTTGAAATACTATTTATTTTTTGTCGAAAGTACACATTTTGATAAATAAATGACATGATATTCATCAACAATTTTTGGTTTATTAGATAAACCTTCATAAAATACTGTTATACCCACTAAAAAAGGTTATTACTTCCATTTAGGTTACTAACCTACTCTCTTTTCCTTATAATTTATCCCGAAATTATTTAATTTATCTTTCTTTTAATCAGCTATTTATTTTAATTTACACTTATTTAGGAAACATTTTTTACACAAAACGTTTCCTAAATAAAAAATGTTTCTAATTTTGTCCGCATTATGAATAAACCGGATAAACACATCGAACTTTTGGCAAATTGTGCTCAACTTTTTATGAAGTATGGCATTAAAAGCCTAACCATGGACGATATTGCCAACCACTTAGGAATTTCAAAAAAGACACTTTACTTGTATGTTTCCGATAAAAAAGACTTAGTAAAACAAGTAGTAGAATTAGAGATTGAACACGAAGAGTGTATGTTGGATGAAATTGTAAACAAAGAAGGCAATGCTATTGAAGAACTACTAAGAATTAATCAAAAGGTAAGTGAAAAACTACAAAACATCCAACCATCAGTGATGTATGATTTACAAAAGTACTATCCTGAAGCATGGAAAATTTTTGAGGAACACAAATGTTCGCACATTCCTAGTATAGTGGAAGCAAATATTGAAAAAGGAAAAGAGGAAGGTTTTTATAGAGATAATGTAAATGCCAAAATCATTTCAAAGCTTTATGTTTTAATGGTGGACAATATGTTTAACTCAGATATTTTTCCTCCGTTTGAGAACAGCTACAAACAGCTCCATTTAGAGATTGCTCGCTATCACATCAGAGGAATTGCAAGCAGAAAAGGCATTGATTATTTAAAAGAAATATTATCACAAACGCAACAAGATTTTTAATTATATGAATATCAAAAAAATTATTTTATCATTATTTATCTCGGGCACATCTGCTGTTAGTTATGCACAAGAATCTTTTTCTTTTTCGCTGCAAGAAGCTCAAGATTATGCTATAAAGCACAACTATCAAAATCAGAATGCCATTAAAGATATAGAAATTGCTAAGAAAAAAGTTTGGGAAACTACTGCAATTGGATTGCCACAAGTAAATGCCGAAGGTCAAATTCAACGATTTATCGACATTCCGACTCAAGTAGCTCCGGCAAACGCATTTAACCCACTAGCTCCGGAAGGTCAATTAGCTACTTTTCAATTCGGTTTAAATTACAACAATTCTGTTGGTATTTCTGCTTCTCAATTGATTTTTGATGGTTCTTACATTGTTGGCTTACAGGCTGCAAAAACCTACAAAGAACTTTCTATTAATTCTCAAGCTAAAACCGAAATTGAATTAAAAGATGCCGTTGCTCAAGCTTATTACACCGTGTTGGCTACCGAAAAAAATGTAGTGGTGCTAAAAAACTCGTTAGAAGCAACCCAGAAAATGCTTACGGAAACACAAGCCTTATACAGAGAGGGATTGACCGAAGAACAAAATGTAGATCAATTGGAATTAAATGTAAATGCGTTACAAACCAATTTTGAAATTGCCGAAGATCAGCGAGATTTTGCAAAAAAACTACTCAACATCCAACTTGGTTTACCTATTGAAACACAAGTAACACTTACCGAACAATTAGACAATTTGGTAACTACCAACCAAAATTCACTTGCTGATAAAAAATTTAGTGCCGAGAATCATATTGATTACGAATTGACTGTAACCAACATGAAATTATCTCAATTGAATTTGAGAAAAGAAAAATACAGCTTTTTACCCACATTATCTGCATTTTTTAGTCATCAACAACAAAACTTCGGGAATGAATTAGATGTTTTTAGTGGCGATGCTCGTTGGTTTCCGGCAACTATTGTTGGTCTAAACCTAAAGCTTCCCATTCTTACCAGTGGAGCTCGTTTATCAAAGGTAAGTCAGGCAAAGATTGAGTTTGAAAAAATGGAAAATACCGCCAAAGAAGTAGAGCAAAATTTAAAATACCAAGCGGAATTGGCAGCATCTAATTTTGACACAGCAAAAGAAACCTTTGACAACCAAAAAGACAATTTAGCTTTGGCTCAAAAAATTTACGATAAAACAGTGAAAAAATATGATGCCGGAATTGCCTCTAGTTTGGAATTGACACAAGCTCAAAATCAGCTTTTGTCTGCCGAGGGCAACTATATTAAAGCAGTACTTGATTTACTAAACGCCCGATCGGCATTGGAAAAATCTTACGGACAAAAATAATTACATTAAATAAGCATCACAAATATAAACCTAACAACATGAAACAACCTTAGCTATTCTTTTACATCAATAGAATAATTAATAGGAAGTTCCATCAGATAAATTAATTAAATATAACATGAAAAAAATTTTAGTTTTAGCAACCATCTCTGCCTTGTTAATTTCATGCGGAAAAAAAGAGAAAACCGTTGATGAATTGTTGGCAGAACGTAATTTAGAAGAAATTTTAGCTAAAAAAGCAGCACTTTCTATCAAACAAAATGAATTATTAGACGAAATTGAAAAATTAGATGTTGTGATTGCAGAACTCGACTCTTCAATTGCCTTGCAAGTAGTTACTGTTACAGAGGTAAAACCTACTGTTTTTAAGCATTATGTAGAAATTCAGGGAAATGTAAACACCAAAGAGAATTTAGTAATTTATCCGGAATATTCAGGAGTGTTGACCAAAGTATTGGTGCAAGAAGGACAAATGGTAAGCAAAGGGCAGTTGTTAGCTACCATAGATGATGGTGGTTTGAACCAGCAACTTTCACAAATGGAAACACAACTAGCTCTTGCCAAAACTACTTTTGAGCGTCAGGAACGTTTGTGGAAAGATAAAATTGGCTCGGAAATTCAATATTTACAAGCTAAAACAAATTACGAAGCACAACAAAAATCAGTTAATCAATTAAAACAACAACTAGAGAAAACAACCATTACCGCACCGTTTAGTGGAGTAATTGATGAAATACTATCTGAACAAGGACAGGTGGTAGCTCCGGGAATGAATCAACTTTTTAGAATTATTAATCTCAGCAATATGTATGTGGATGCCGAAATCCCTGAAAACTATATCACTAATATAAAAGTTGGCACAAAAGTAAATGTTTATTTTCCGGTACTTAACGATACGATTATTTCTGAAGTAAGACAAGTAGGTAATTACATCAACCCTAATAACAGAACATTTAAAATTGAAATTGCTATTAATAATCAAGAAAAAATGGTGAAACCAAATATGACTGCTCTTTTGAGTATTAACGATTATGTAAACGATAGCACACTGGTGCTTCCCATTGCCTTGCTTTCAGAAAATGCTGAAGGTGAAAAATATGTTTATGCCATTAAAAAAGACAGTAAAAACAGAAAATATGCCGATAAAAGAACCGTAATATTAGGAAAATTACAAAATGGTATGGTAGAGATTTTAGAAGGAATAAAAGCCGGAGATACTATCATTAAAGAGGGGGCTAAATTGGTAAGAAACGAAGAACAAGTGATTATTAAAAAATAAGAACTAAACACATGACAAAGATTAAACAAACCATCAAAGAATTTGGGATATCATCTTGGGCGATAGACAACAAAATGACGGTCTATCTGATGATAGTGTTGATACTAATTACAGGAGTGTCTGCCTATTATCAAATGCCTCGTGAAAGTTTCCCTGAGGTAAAAGAAACCAAAATATACATCAGCTCTGTATTTCCCGGAAACACTTCTGAAGACATGGAAAAGCTCATTACCAATCCTTTAGAAGAAGAGCTTCAAAACTTAAGTGGTGTAAATAAAATCACCTCTACTTCGCAAGAGGATTACTCTATTATAATTGTTGAGTTTGCCGAAGACCATAGTATCCAAGAAGCGAAAACTAAGGTAAAAGACAAGGTGGATATGAAAAAAGCGGGTGCCGACTGGCCAACATTTAATGGTGCTAAAGTAGAACCCAACGTGTTCGATCTTAATATTGCAGAAGAATTTCCTATTGTAAATGTGAACATTTCCGGAGATTACCCGGTGCAGAAACTGAAAGAATTTGCCGAATACCTGGAACACAAAATCGAATTGCTACCGGAAATTAAACAAGCAGATATTAGAGGTGCTCAAGAAAAAGAAATTGAAATTGCCGTAGATGTCTTTAAGATGACTGCCTCAAAAGTAAGTTTTGACGATATTATCAATGCAGTAAATGCAGGAAACACAACCGTATCTGCAGGTAATTTGGTAATGAACGAACAACGGAGAACCATCCGAATTATAGGAGAAATTGAGTTGGCAGAAGAGTTAGGCAATTTTGTAGTAAAAAACGAAAAAGGTCCTATTTATTTAAAAGACATTGCCAACATTGCTTTTCAAGAAAAAGAAAAAACCACTTATGCCAGAGAGTTTGGCAGCCCTGTAGTAATGCTTGATGTAAAAAAGCTTTCAGGCAAAAATATGGTGGAAGCTATTGAAAAAATAAATGCTCTTTTAGAGGATGCTAAGGAAAATTATTTACCCTCCGATTTATCGGTTACCACTTCCAACGATCAATCTACTAAAACCATCAACCAAGTAAATGAATTGGTGAACAACATCATTTTTGGTATCCTGCTGGTAGTAGGCGTTTTAATGTTCTTTTTAGGGTTTAGAAACGCATTGTTTGTTGGTTTTGCAATACCCATGTCCATGTTTTTATCCTTTACCATTCTCAATCTTATTGGCTACACCATGAATACGATGGTGCTTTTTGCCTTGGTAATGGGATTAGGAATGTTGGTAGATAACGGAATTGTGGTAGTTGAAAATGTGTTGCGTTTGATGCAAAAAGAAAACATGAGTAGAATTCAGGCTGCCAAACAAGGAATTGGAGAAATTGCAACTCCTATCATTATTTCTACTGCAACATCGGTGGCTGCTTTTGTGCCGCTAGGCTTTTGGCCGGGAATTATGGGTAATTTCATGAAAATCTTCCCAATAACTTTATCCATTGTATTAGGCTCTTCGTTGTTTGTGGCATTGTTTATCAACTCCATGCTTACGTCAGATTTTATGAAGACCGAAGAAAAAGAAATGAGTAAAAAGTTCTTGATTAAATTAAGTGCTATTTTATTCTTTTTCGGAGTGCTTAGTTTAATTATTGGTGGAAGTTTTACCGGCATGGGAACCATTCTTGTTTTTTCATCTATCATTTTATGGGTGTATAAATACTTTTTGGTAAAAGCAGCAGACTATTTTCAAGAGACCGTTTTAGTTATACTGGAAAATAAATACCAACAATTCTTATCCTTTGCTTTAAGTGGTAAAAAGCCCTATGCATTTCTTTTTGGAACCATCGGTTTATTGTTTTTATCATTTATTGTTTTCGGTATCGCACAACCTAAAGTGGAGTTTTTTCCTGACAATGAACCCAACCAAGTTTTTGTTTATTTAGAATATCCTGAAGGTACAGACATCGCTAAAACCAACCAACTAACCAAAGAGATGGAGAAAAAGGTTTTTGCGGTGATAGATAAATACAAAGATGAAACCGGCTACAATTATATGGTAGAGTCTGCCGTTTCTCAAGTTGGAGAAGGTGCCGGAAACCCTCAAACCGATGGTGGTTCTAACGCTGAAATGCCTCATAAAGGAAAAATCACAGTTTCTTTACGTGAATCTAAACTTCGTAGAGGAAAGAATAGTAAAGACTTTATGGAAGAGGTACGAGAAGCCGTAGGAACTTATCCCGGAGTTAGTATATCTGTAGAAA
Organism: Vicingaceae bacterium; assembly: GCA_035305805.1. GTDB lineage: Bacteria > Bacteroidota > Bacteroidia > Flavobacteriales_E > Vicingaceae > BRH-c54. The sequence goes on from DATGOR010000099.1 coordinate 7,512, forward strand.
AAGAAGCAGCCGGACCTCCAGCCGGTTACCCTATCAACATTGAAATTACAGGAAAAGATTACGATGAATTAATTATTACCGCTAATGATTTAAGAAATGCCATTAATCATTTGAATATTCCCGGAATTGAAGGATTAAAAATAGATGTAAGTAAAAGTAAACCCGTAACCGAAGTAACTGTTAATAGAATGAAAGCAGGGGAATTGGGAGTTTCTGTAGGTCAAGTAGGGAACCAATTAAGACGATCGCTCTATGGTGAAAAAGCTAGTGTGTATAAAAAAGATGGTGAAGATTATGATGTATATGTTCGTTTTGACGAAGCTTATAAACATAATACCAATGCATTGTACAACCAGCGAATTGTTTTTAGAGATCCATCTAACGGACAAATAAAAGACATTCCTGTTTCTACCTTAATTAATACCAAAAATACTGCATCTTATACTGCAATTAAACACAGAGATTTAAATAGAGTAGTTACCTTGTATTCTACCGTAAAAACAGGATATAATGCCACAGAAATTGTACAAACCATTAAAACACGTATGGCAAATTACAAAACTCCGGGCGACATCACTTTTAGCTTTACCGGAGAAATGGAAGAACAAGAAAAAAACATGGCGTTTTTAACCACTGCTTTATTTGCCGGATTGGGATTAATAATTTTCTTGTTAGTACTACAATTCAATTCCTTTTCTAAACCATTTATTGTATTAATGACCATTATTTTGAGTTTTATTGGCGTACTGTTTGGGCTAGTAATTTTTAACATGACTTTTGTGGTTATGATGACCATGGTAGGAATTATATCCTTAGCAGGTATTGTTGTAAACAACGGAGTGGTGCTGTTGGATTATACCGAATTGTTAGTAGCTCGTAAAAAAGAGGATTTGGGATTAGAAAGCAAGCAAAAACTACAATTAACTACACTAAAAGATGTAATTGTTGAAGGAGGTGCAGCTCGTTTGCGTCCGGTATTACTAACAGCTATTACTACTGTTTTTGGTTTAATTCCATTAGCCATTGGTCTCAACATCGATTTTTTTACGTTGGTAAGCGAGTTTGATGCCAACATTTATGTAGGAGGAGATAACGTTATATTTTGGGGGCCATTAGCTTGGACAGTAATATTCGGGTTAACCTTTGCTACTTTCCTTACCTTAATTATTGTTCCGGTTACCTATTATCTGATAGAAAAATTTAAGTTACGAGTTTATAATTGGAGAAATAAGAAGTAGATGGTGTGATTGAATATCAAAATATTAAGTTATTTTTGTTAAGATTATAATAAAAACATGAAAAATAAATACTTAGATTTTATATCTGACGAACACCTGTTAAATTGTATTGAACAACTTCATAATTCTTACATGAAGGCAAAAGAAAAAATTTCTAAAAAGAAATTTTACAATAACAAAATAGATACTTTTAAGCTAACTTTTGATTCAAAATTTAATCAATTAAGCGAAGATAGTATTATAGAATCTGAAATATTACGACAAATTGATAAATCAATAAATAATTCTATCGGAACTTTTCATGAGCAAATATTGGGAGGTATAAAAGGCTATGAAGTTGGAAATAATAGTGGATTTGATATAAAAGCAAAGGATAACACTTTATTTGCCGATATCAAAAACAAACACAACACTATGAATAGTAGTGCTGCAGAAGCATTATTTCAAAAGCTTGCTCGCTATGCAGACGATTATAAAAAAGCAAAATGTTACTGGGTACAAATATTGGCTAAGAATAGTTTTAAAGAACCTTGGAAAGGCGATATAAATGGCAAAGAATATAGTCATAGTAGGGTGTTTAAGATTTCCGGAGATCAATTTTACGCTTTACTTACCGGAAAAGAAACAGCACTTTTTGATTTATACAGTGTGCTTCCTACTGCAATTGATGACTTTTTAACATCTAAACGTGTTATCGAAGCTAAAGGTAAAAATTCTGCTCTTGCAGAAATAAAAATTTCAACCAAAAAATCGGGTCGTACAATTATTGACCAAATAACATTTGAAAATTACAGTTATTACCTAGGCTTCAACAAATTGTAATACGAGTTTAAAAATTTAATTACTGAATATCCTATTTCCTTTCCTAGATTAACAGGAACAGCATTACCTATTTGTTTGTATTGTTGTGCCATTGATCCACAAAAATTCCAATCATCAGGAAAAGTTTGTATCCGAGCGTACTCTCTTACGGTAAAAGGTCTGGTTTCATCAGGATGACACCTTTCAGTTTGTTTTTGAGCCGGGCTACAGGTTAATGTTAACGATGGTTCGTCCCAACCAATTCTTCTTGCCATGCCTGTTTTTCCTCCTCCTAGATAAAAACTACCGCCCATGTATTCTTTTTGGATATCTAATGGTAAATCTCTCCAGTAACCTTTAGGAGGAACCATGTCTAAAATCTTCTTTTTATAGTCAGGATATTTGGCTCCATTAGATGCTGGAACGTCAGTATCAAACAACTCACCTTTTTTAAGAGCATCTTTTAAAGTGTAAGTTTTTGGGTAAGGTTTAGGATACTCAAATGGAATGTCGATATCTTTTCTGATGCCTACTAAAATTAATCTTTCTCTTTTTTGTGGCACTTTATAATCTACAGCTTTTAGCACTTTTATAGGAACAACATTGTACCCTATTTCGTCCAAAATGGAAATCATCCCTTGGAGTGTCTTCCCTTTGTCGTGGCTTAAAAGACCTCTAACATTTTCTCCTATACAAATGGAAGGATTAACCTCTTTAACTACCCTGGCAAATTCATAAAAAAGAGTCCCTCTTGCATCTTTTAACCCTAATTTTTTCCCTGCATAGCTAAATGCCTGACATGGAAAACCTCCGGTAACAACATCTACTTTATTTTTATAGTCAGTAAATTTAAAATTTTTAATATCTCCTTCTAAAACATTCCAATTAGGTCTGTTTTCCCTTAATGTTTGGCAAGCCCATTTATCAACATCATTTAAGGCAACACATTTTAGTCCTGCTTTTTCTAATCCTATTGCTAATCCTCCTGCTCCTGCAAATAACTCTATAACTGAATAGTTGTGGTGAGGTTCTGTGTAATTGCTATTTGATGTTACATCAATCTCATCAAATAAATCTCCTAGTAACTGTTGAACATCTGTTTTTTTATACATCCTATAATTTGAAACAGGCTCTCTTACTGCGTTTAATATTCCTTCTTTATCCCATCTTCGTAGCGTTTCTTTACTTTTTCCAATTAGCTTAGCAGTCTCTGCTAATGACAAATATTCATTCATAACCAAATTATTAAACCTTACACAATGGTTACAAATTTACCCAATTTTTATTTCACCCAATCATTTCCATAAATTTATTTTCATCAATAATTGCAACACCCAAATCTTGTGCTTTTTGTAGCTTGCTTGGCCCCATGTTTTCTCCGGCAACTATGTAACTTGTTTTCTTGGAAATAGATCCGGCTACTTTCCCGCCATTTTGCTCTATACTGTTTTTAAGTTCATCTCTTGAAAACAAACTGAACACTCCTGAAACGACAAACGTTAACCCGGCAAGTTTGTCAGTGGTATTGGCTAATTGCTCTTCAGAAAGTGTTAACTGCAACCCTTTTTCTTTCAATCTATTTACTAATTGTTGGTGGTATTCATTAGCAAAAAATTGTTGAAGGCTTTCGGCAATTTTATCACCTATTTCATCGGTATTGATTAGTTCCTCAAACGTGGCATTTGCAATAGCATCAATAGATTTGAATTGTTTTGCCAGTTTTTTTGCTACAGTTTCTCCAACATAACGAATGCCAATAGCAAACAAAACTCGCTCAAACGGAACTTGCTTGCTTTTTTGAATGCCTTCCAAAATATTTTGCACTTTTTTTTCTTTAAAGCCTTCTAATTCATACAGCTGATGATAAGTCAACTCGTACAAATCGGCACTGTTAGAGATGAGGTTTTTATCTACTAACAAATCGATGGTTTCTTCTCCTAAACCGTCTATATTCATGGCTTTGCGGCTAATAAAGTGCGTAATTTTACCTTTAATTTGCGGTGGACATCCCCACTCATTCGGACAATAATGTTGAGCCTCTCCTTCTTTGCGGACAAGCGGTGTATTGCACTCCGGACAGTGTGTAATATAGCTTACCGGCTCAGAAAAAATATCTCGTTGAGTGGCTTCTACTCCAACAATTTTAGGAATAATTTCTCCGCCTTTTTCTACCAATACCGTATCGTTTATTCTGATGTCCAACTTTTCTATCTGATCGGCATTGTGCAGCGATGCTCTTTTTACGGTAGTTCCTGCCAACAATACAGGTTGTAAATTTGCTACGGGAGTTATTGCTCCTGTTCTTCCTACTTGGTAGGTAATTTCCAACAGCTTGGTTTTGGCTTGTTCGGCTTTAAATTTATACGCTATTGCCCATTTTGGCGATTTGGCTGTCATGCCTAGCTCTTGCTGCTTATCGTAACTATTTACTTTTATAACCACACCGTCTATATCAAAATCTAGTTGATGGCGTGCTTTATCCCAATAATTGATAAATTCAAAAATTTCATCTACTGAGCGGCATTTAGCAATGTATTTTTTTTCTGACAAGGGAACCTTAAAGCCCCATTCTTTGGCTTTTTCTATGGCTTGAAAGTGGGTGCTAAATGGTAAATTTTCTCCTAAAACAAAATACAAATAAGAATCTAACTTACGTTGTGCAACAATAGCAGAGTCTTGCATTTTTAACGTTCCGGAAGCAGTATTTCTGGCATTAGCATATAGTTGTTCGCCTATTTCCTCTTTTTCTTTATTAAGTTGTTCAAATACTTTTTTGGGCATAAAAACTTCTCCCCTAATTTCAAATTCTTCGGGAAAATCTCCTTTTAATTGCAAAGGAATAGAACGGATGGTTTTTACATTTTCTGTAATGTTGTCTCCCTGAACGCCATCTCCACGCGTTACCGCTTGTAACAATTTACCGTTTTTATAGGTTATGCCAATGGCAACGCCATCGTACTTTAGTTCACAAACGTATTCCAACTCTCCTTCTACTAATTTTTTAATTCGGTGCTCAAAATCGGCTATTTCTTCTTTGCTGTAACTGTTGCTCAGCGATAGCATGGGGTATTTGTGCTTTACCGTTTCAAAATTTTTGGTAATGCTTCCTCCAACACGTTTGGTAGGAGAGTTTTCGTCTGCCAACTGCGGAAATTGAGCTTCCAACTTTTGTAATTCCTCCAACAACATATCGAACTCATAATCGCTAATGGTGGGTTTAGAAAGCACATAATAATTGTAGTTGTGTTGATTGATTTCGGCAGATAAATCTTGTATTTTTTGCTGAGCTTGTTCTAATGTCATTATAAATTAAAAATTTGAGATTAGGAATTAAAAAATAGCTTGTTGGTTCTTTAACTTCAGCTCCGAAATTAAAAAAAATACGTTTATCATTTGGTAATTTTACCAAACTAATTTTAGAACTATGGATGCACTGGAACAAGGAAAAAAACATTTTGAAAACGAGAATTACCAAGCTGCCCTCGATTGTTTTACTTCATTTTTATCGATGCACATACTCCATGCAGATGCTTTGTTTTTTAGAGCAATATGCCACAGAAAATTAGGCGATTACAAAAGTTCCATTATAGATTTTACTGCGGTATTGAAAAAATTGCCCGAAGAAGCTACCATTTATAGCGAAAGAGGCGTATCCTACTTCCACAATAAGCAAATAGACTTATCGCTGCAAGACATGGACAAAGCAGTAGCGTTGGAGCCTCACAAAGCTTACCGCTATTCTAGCAGGGCTTTTATAAAGGCTTACAAAGATGTAGAGGGAGCTATTGCCGACTATAAAAAAGCCATTGCCTTAGATCCTGAAGATGAAATTTCATATAACAATTTAGGCTTGTTGGAAGAAAACCAAGGGCGATACAAAGAGGCTCAGGAAAGCTACAAAAAATCAAACGAAATTATTGGATATCATCCGGAACAACGACAACAGCCAACACCGCCTTCAACCCCGGAAACAACAGCAACAACTCCCTCTTTTGGAAGTGTGTTTGCCAGCGTGTTTACCTCGCAAGCTGCCCGCAAAGATTTTTGGAATTTTGTAAAAACTATTTTTGGTAAAGGAAAGGAGTAAACAGGTTTTAAACCCCATATTTGGTTGAAGGTTTTACTTAGAACATTAAAAATAGTACCATTTAATTAGAATTACTATATTTGGGGTAAATATATAGTGCGGATAAACACACCGGTGTGTTTATCCGGTTGTTGGCAAACATTAAAAGACATTTATTTATTCTAAAAAAGATTTAACCCTAAAACAAATAATTCTTATATTATTTGTTTGCCTAGTAGGATGTACTGCTTACGACAAATTAAATATTTACAATTCAAATTATAAACCACCAAAAAACACTCCTTTAAGATTTGATGGCTATTACTATACTAACAGTTATATAAAAGACAGCGATTCAGATTATGACATCCAAAATCCAAAAAATATCACCCCCATTTATTTTTATACTGATGGAACTGTATTAATAAGCGGATCTCATAATAACCATGAAAGTATAGAAGATTGGGTAAAAAAATATACACCACCAAACTATTCTTGGGGAACATATGATTATATAAATGACACTTTGATTATTGAAGGGTTTCACCCCAATTCTGGAAATTACACGTATGAACGTTATTATATCAAAGGAATCATTATAGATAATACTATAAAAATGACGCGAAGAATAAATAGGGATGGGAAAGAAACCAATTTCAATTGGTCATACAGCTTTAAAGAAACTACACTTAAACCAGATAGTTCTTTAAGTATTTTAAAAAGCATGAAAAGGTTTAATAAATAACAATTTTCTAATTTTTCATTAATTATTTTTTTCAATCAAGTTCTATATTTGGGAACTTTTATATATCTTTGTTCGTACAATGGAAAGAATATTTGCAAAAAGTACGTTAAGAGCATATTGGTTAAAGCACGCTGATTCGGAACAATATTTAAAAACTTGGTATGATACAGCAGCCAATTCCAACTGGAAATCACCAAACGATGTTAAAAAGACTTATGCTAATGCCAGTATTCTTAAAAGCGGACGAATTGTATTTAACATTAAAGGAAATTCGTATCGCTTAATTGTAAAATTTAATTTTGAGAAACAATGGGCATTTATTCGTTTCGTTGGTACTCATGCTGAATATGATAAAATAAATGCAGACACAATTTAAATTATAAACCATGAAAATTAAACCTATAAAAACCGAAGCTGATTACCAAGCTGCATTAAACAGGCTTGATGTAATTTTTGATGCAAAAATTGGCACCAAAGAAAGTGATGAAGCGGACATTCTTGGATTATTAATTGATAATTATGAAAATATCCATTACCCAATTGAAGCTCCAGACCCAATTGAAGCAATAAAAATAAGAATGAAAGAACTTCATTTGAAACAAGTTGATTTAGTTCCAGAAATAGGCGGAAAAAGTAGGGTCTCAGAAGTTTTGAATCGTAAACGTAAATTGACTATTGATATGGTTCGAAAACTAACTGAAAAGCTAAGTTTATCTGCCGGACTTTTAATAAAAGATTATCAGTTAGTTCAATAAAAACGATTTGCCAACAATGGCTATATTTCATTATGTTGGCTGATTACTCTATCTTTGGTTTCAACAAAACGAAAGCACAATCAAGTAGATGGCTCCGCCAGAAGTACTGACGGAGTACACATCATGTCTCTGTGGTTTTTTCTGCACTATTATCTAAAATAAAACCATAAGCCTTATTTTTGCAGCATTATTTTAACTGATTTACCCCCTTTAAATGAACTTTCAGGCAATTATAGCTACCCTAGAAGAGGTGTTTGAAATTATAATGGCGTACGTCCTTTCTCCGGACAAGCGAACTTATTGGGTTTACTTTATTTCCTCCTTTGTATTGGCATTGTATGTTTATTTCCGATACAAGGAAAAAGAATCGTTTGTTTCCTATTTTTTTAGTCGCAAAAGATGGTTAGGCAAGTCGGCCTGGGTCGATTATTTGTTAATTTTCTTCAATAGCTTAGTAAAAGTCATTGTTTTGGCTCCCATACTTATTTATGCGTTGTATTGGGCAGAGGGCTTCAGCCAATATTTAGCAAATGAATTTGGGGCTCCAAAATTTAACTTTTCCGCCACGTCATTAATCATTGCTTATACCATCATTATTGTTGTAATAAATGATTTTTTTACCTTTATCATTCATTACGCCATGCACAAAATACCATTTTTATGGGAATTCCATAAAATACACCATTCGGCAACAGAGCTAACCCCTTTTACACAATACAGGATGCACCCAATAGAACTCATCATCAACAACCTTAAAGGCATTGTGGTAAAGGCAGTTGTTACAGGTTTTTTTCTTTACATTGCCAATGGAAACGTTAGTTTAGTAACATTGTTAGGAATAAACATTTTAAATTTTTTATTCTATTTTTTTGGAGCCAATTTACGCCACTCTCATGTAAAACTAAAGTACTTTAACTTTTTAGAGAATATTCTTATTAGTCCATATCAACATCAAATTCATCACAGCAACAATAAAGCACACTTTGATGCTAATTTAGGTTCTCGTCTTGCTATTTGGGATTACTTATTTGGTACTTTGATAAAATCAAAAGACGTAAAAGAGCTAAAATTTGGCTTAGGCGAAGAGGATAAAGATTATGATACCTTTTCAAAAAATTTACTCCATCCTTTTAAAAATACCTTTAAACACAACAAACCCTAAAAATACCTAAAATGTGGTATTGATTGCTAATTCAATTATAGGGATTTTTGCATCCTATTTATTTTCTTATTTAGAATAAATCTAATTAAAGATAATTTACTAACTAACTAAAAAAATATGACAATCAAACAATTAAGCATAGCAGCATTGAGTATTTTACTGATTACTTCTTGCTCTAAAGATGATGATGCACCCACCCCAACAACAAGTACTAATGGTGGTGGCGGAGGAAACCCTACTTATCAAATTCCTTCTACTTATGTGTTTTTAGATGGTTCCAATCAAAGCACTGTCAATTTTGATGGGCAAAAGCAACGTTTGGAAATGCTTTCGGAAATGGTAGTGTATATGAAAACCGGCAATACTGTTGGCACTACACTAAGTGCTAGCCAACTAAAAGCCATGTATGCTAATAACGCATACACTTGGGCTGATGCTCCCGGTTTAGGTATGACTGGTTCTACCAAGCAGCTTAAAGATAAAACTGCTGCCGGAGATATTGGTGTTCAAGCCATGTTTGAAAACTACATGGATTCTATAGCTGTACATAGTAGTTTAAATTTCTCCAACTCAACCGAAACTTATGGTCAAGCAGGAGTTTGGACAAACGGTACTAAAAGTTATTTAATGAGTGGAACAGGTTTTGAATATGGTCAAATAATTGAAAAAGGGTTAATGTGTGCTGTTTTCATGAACCAAATGACGGTAAACTATCTCGGTACCTTAGCAGATGATGATAATACTACTCCTTTGGCAGGAAAGACCTATACTGAAATGCAACACCATTGGGATGAAGCCTTCGGTTATTTTACTTCTGAAATTGATTATCCAACCAACGGAACTGACAGATTTTGGGGAAAATATGCTCAAGGTAGTAATGAAACTTTGTTGAGCACCGGAACAAATATTATGAATGCTTTCCTTAAAGGTAGAGCTGCCATAGATAATAACGATTACGCAACTCGTGATGCTCAAATTACTATTATCCGAGATCAAATTGAAAAAGTATGTGCAGGAACTGCAATTCATTACTTGAATGAAGCTAAAGCCAACATCACTAATCCCACCATTAAAAACCATGTGCTATCTGAAGCCATTGCTTTTATTGACGGGTTAAGGTATGGTTACAATTCTATTAATGGTGTATCAATTACCTCAGCAGAAATTGATATGGCACTGGGATACATCGGAAATGATTTTAATTCCGTTACTATTACTAACCTTAACTTAGCTATAGATTTAATTGCTTCGAAAACAGGATTAAATGATGTAAAAGCTGCACTTTAATAAAAATACAATTAATTGCATAGTTAAAGTTTTAAAGTTTATAACTTAAAACTTTAACTATTTTTGTCCAATAAACCCATTGATTATGAAAAAGAAAGAATTCCTTTTGCATACCCCAAAAATGATAGTGTCAGGTGTAATACTTGCTTTGTTATTAATTGCCGGTTGTTCAAAAGACGACAAAAAAGATAACAACACTACAGACCCCGTTGAAGAGTATGACAGAGAGGTGATGTTAACCAACTATGCCGATGCGTATATATTGCCCGCGTATAGTGCTTATACCTCAGGAATAGATTCATTAAAAGCTGCTGCTATAAATTTCAATAGTACACTAAATGTTACTTCCTTAAATCAATTAAGGATAAAATGGGAAAATGCCTTGTTGCTTTGGCAAGATGTAGGCTTTTTAGAGTTTGGTCCTGCCCAAAATATAAGTTTAAGAAGTCAAACCAATGTTTATCCGATAGATACGGTTTTAGTAACCAACAATATTGCAGCAGGAAGTTACAATTTGCAATTAGCTTCTAACTTTGATGCTAAAGGATTGCAAGCAGTTGAATATCTAATAAATGGCACCGGAAATAATGACAATGATATTGTTACTTACTTTTCGAATACTACCAATGCAAGCACCTATTTAATAGATGTAATTACCGATTTAGAAACCAATGCCAATTATGTAAACAACGAATGGATAAGTACATACCGTTCCAACTTTATTGCTAATAGTGCCAGCAATGCTCAAGGTAGCTCAGTAAGTGATATTGTAAATGCCATTAGCCTTCATTACGAAACGTTTATAAGAAAAGGTAAAATTGGTTTGCCTGCCGGAGTATTCAATGGATTTTCGCAATTACCTATGCCGGAACACGTAGAGGCCTATCATTATGAACAATCATTGCCTTTTGTCTATCGCTCGTTGGTTTCGCTTCAAAAATTCATTAAAGGAGAGCATTATGCTTCATCCGTAAATGGAGAAGGATTAGAAGATTATTTGAACTTTGTAAGAGCTCAGTCGGGGGGGCAACCATTAAGCACTCTTATCAATAATCAATTTATAAATATTAGTGGAGAATTAGCTAATATCAACGACCCATTAAGTAATGAAGTGGTAAATAATAATCAGGGAGTAAGAGATGTTTACCAACAAATGCAGCAAATGGTACCTTTTATTAAAGTGGAAACTGCCAATGCTTTGGATGTGATGATTACTTATCAAGATAATGACGGAGATTGACTCATATAGAACAATTTACAACTATATAAAAATACTATGGGTAGCATTTTTTATGCTACCCTTCTTTGTTTTTGCACAATCAACAGGTGCTATTTCCGGAACAATAAAAAGTACCTCCAACGAAAAACTACCTTTCTCAACCATTTATATTAAAGAGCTTAATAAAGCAACACAAAGCAATGAAAATGGTAATTATCAAGTCAATCAAATTCCTTATGGAAATTATACCATAGAATTTAGTTTTGTCGGATATGAAAAACAAGTAAAGCGTATTCAAATTACCTCTCCCTCTACTAAACTTAATGTTCAGCTAAAAAGTAAAGTGGAAAATCTTACAGAATTTGAAGTAGAAGCGGAAGACGATGCTGTTGGAGCCATAAAAAAAATGCAATCTATTGATGGTGTTATTCTTAGTGAAGGTAAAAAAAGTGAAGTAATTGCCCTTGCTCAAATAAACGCCAACAAAGCTACTAATCAAGGAAGGCAGATTTATTCTAGAATACCGGGGTTAAATATTTGGGAGAGTGACGGAGCCGGACTACAATTAGGAATAGGAGGCAGAGGGCTTAACCCAAGCAGATCGTCAAATTTTAATACCAGACAAAACGGCTATGATATTAGTGCCGATGCTTTAGGATATCCTGAGAGTTATTATACCCCTCCTTCGGAAGCTATTAAAGAAATTCAATTTTTAAGAGGAGCGGCATCATTACAATTTGGTACTCAGTTTGGTGGCTTACTCAATTTTAAGCTACATGATGGCCCTACAGAAAAAGATGTTGAAGTTACTTACCGAATGACAAAAGGTTCATTCGATTTAAGCAATACATTTATTAGTACAGGATTTAAACAAGGAAATTGGAAAGGCTACGCATATTTTCAATTTAAAAATGGCAAAGAATTTCGTCCTAATTCAGGTTTTGAAGTATATGCCGGAGCGTTTAATATTACACACCAAATTACCGAAAAAACCTCGTGGAACATAGAATATACCAAAATGTATTATTTAGCTCAACAACCTGGCGGACTTACCGATAAAGAGTTTTATGAAGATCCCTATCAATCTAAAAGAGCAAGAAATTGGTTTGAAGTAGATTGGAATTTATTTGCTGCATCATTAACCCATCAATTTAATGCCCATACCAAACTTAAAACGCAATTTTTCGGTTTACATGCTTCCCGAAAAGCACTCGGAGTATTAGGCAACATTAGTCGCCCCGATTTTGAGGGTGATCCAAGAGACTTAATCATTGGTGAGTTTCAAAATTTTGGTAACGAAACAAGACTCATAAAAAGTTATCCCGTAAAAAACAATCAATGGGCATTCGTTTTAGGAGGAAGGTATTACCAAGGGTTTAACAAAAGCCGACAAGGGGAAGCGGACACTACCTCAATGCCTCATTTCACCTATGTTAACCCCGATAACTTAGAAGGTTCGGATTACCGTTTTCCAAGTAAAAACTATGCTGCTTTTGCAGAACATATTTTTAGGATAAAAAACTTGAGCATCACTCCCGGAGTAAGGTTTGAATATATTAATACCAACGCCAAAGGTAGTTTTAGAGAAATTGTTTACGACCTGGCAAACAATCCTATTTTTGACACTACATTTACGGAAACTCGTTCAAGTACCCGTTCATTTTTAATTGGAGGGATTGGCATTAATTACAACATTAAAAATACCATTGACTTTTACACTAATTTCACTCAAAACTACCGCAGCATTAACTTTGCAGACATGCAAATTGTGAATAGAAATTTTAGAATAGACCCTGATTTAAAGGATGAAACAGGGTATAACTTTGATTTAGGCGTTAGAGGCATGTTAGCTAAAAAGTTTAGTTTTGATGTCTCCGGATTTGTATTACTTTACGATAATAGAATAGGAAGTATCGATAAAATTGATGAATCCACATTTATTCCTTACCGTTACCGCACCAATATTTCAGAAGCCGTTATCAAAGGAGTTGAGTCCACCTTGGAACTTGATGTTTGGAAAATACTTTTTTCAGACACATCAAAAATATCGTTAACTACTTTTTTTAATTTCTCTGTCATTGATGCTCGCTATGTTAATTCACAGAGCTCAGCCATCGATAATAAATTAGTAGAATTTGTTCCCCCAATAAATTTTAAAACAGGTGTAACTTTCGGAACAAAACAATTTGCCATAAGCTATCAATATACATTTGTTCAAGAACACTATACTGATGCTACCAATGCAGGAAAGGCCGCTGACGGTAGTTTGGTTTTTGTGCCTACTGCCATAATTGGAACTATACCTTCTTACTCTGTAATGGATTTATCATTTCGTTATACCTACAACATATTGCAATTCGAATTTGGGGCAAATAATCTTACCAACACCTTGTATTTTACCAGACGGGCTACCGGTTATCCCGGGCCGGGTATTATTCCATCTACTGTAAGAAACTATTATTTTACTTTACAAGTAAAAATTTAACCCTAAATTCTCTTACTCTTACTTTTTTGGAGAGTTTAAGATCATTGAGATAGTAGTTGTTTAAAACCCACTAAAACTAACCCATTTTTTGGCTGTTTCCCACATAAATAATTGTTAAATTTGTACCTCATTTTAAGAATTAAAACCAATAATTTAACATGAGTACAACAGCAATTCAAGACCAATACGGCATACAAGAAGCACTTCAGCAATTAGGATTAAAAGAAGTTAATAACGGAACTTCCACCGGATCTAATTCCTTTGGAAATGGAGCAACCATTGCTTCTTATTCCCCCACCGATGGAAAACTGATAGGAAAAGTTACCACCACCACTAGAGAAGATTACGAAAAAGTAATGGAAGCAGCTACAACGGCTTTCAAAACCTTTAGAGCTATTCCTGCTCCAAAAAGAGGAGAAATTGTTCGACAGTTTGGAAACAAATTAAGAGCATTAAAAGAACCTCTTGGAAAATTAGTGTCTTACGAAATGGGGAAATCCCTACAAGAAGGTTATGGAGAAGTGCAGGAAATGATAGACATCTGCGATTTTGCTGTGGGTTTATCCCGACAATTATACGGACTAACCATTGCCTCTGAAAGAGCAGAACATGTAATGCGAGAGCAATACCATCCGTTGGGGGTAGTTGGAATTATTTCTGCCTTTAACTTTCCCGTAGCTGTTTGGAGCTGGAATACTGCTTTGGCTTGGGTTTGTGGGGATGTTTGTGTTTGGAAAGCCTCCGAAAAAGCACCTTTGTGTTCGGTAGCTTGTCAAAATATAATTGCCGAAATTTTAAAAGAAAATAATTTACCTGAAGGAATTTCATGTATCATTAACGGTGATTATCAAGTAGGTGAATTTATGACCACCGATAAACGAGTTGCTTTGATTTCTGCTACAGGATCCACCAGAATGGGTAGAATTGTTGGAAAAACCGTTGCCGAACGTTTTGGTAAATCATTGTTAGAATTAGGCGGAAACAATGCCATCATCATTACCCCAAGTGCCGATTTAAAAGTAGTTGTACCGGGAGCTGTATTTGGTGCGGTAGGTACTTGCGGACAACGATGTACTTCTACCAGAAGACTCATTATCCACGAATCGGTTTACGATAAAGTAAGAGATGCTATTGTTGGGGCTTATCAACAAATTAGAATTGGAAATCCGTTAGACCAAAACAACCATGTTGGACCACTCATCGATAAAGCTGCTGTAAATATGTACTTAGCTGCCATTGAAAAAGCCAAAGCAGAAGGTGGTAACGTATTGGTAGAAGGTGGTGTGTTAGAAGGCGAAGGTTATGAAAGCGGATGCTATGTAAAACCTTGTATTATTGAAGCTCAAAATCATTTTGAAATCGTTCAGGAAGAAACCTTTGCCCCTATTTTATACCTAATGAAATACAGCGGAGAGGTAGAAAATGCCATTGAAATACAAAACGATGTAGCTCAAGGGTTGTCTTCAGCAATTATGACAGAAAGTATGAAAGAGGCTCAAAAGTTCCTTTCTTACGCAGGTTCTGATTGTGGGATAGCCAATGTAAACATAGGTACCTCAGGTGCAGAAATTGGTGGTGCTTTTGGTGGCGAAAAAGAAACAGGAGGAGGAAGAGAGTCCGGTTCTGATGCCTGGAAAATTTACATGAGAAGACAAACCAATACCATCAACTATTCTGATGAGTTACCATTGGCTCAAGGGATTAAATTTGATTTATAGTTATATGGTGTGAGTTTTGGGTAGCTTATTACCCAAAACTCACATTAAAAATAGGTTGATAAGTACAGCTATTACCAATAAAATAAATATCAATTCCGACCACCATTTCTTTTTGGCAACTAAAAAATACTCTCCAAAAATTATACTTACCGGAATACAAAGCAATAGTATCAATGACGACTGAATAATGCTTGTTTCAAATATTACTTGCTGAATAAGATAACTAACAAATAACAACATCACTACACTTCTATACTTCCTTATTCTTACCACACTTTTTTGTGTACCAATAATAAATTCCCAAAAAGCCAAAAGCAGAATTAACCCGCCAACAACCAACAAACCTATTAAATAATAATATCCCCATCCGGAAAAACGATTAAAAATAGGGGCAAACGTTGTATTTGAAACACCTTCCTGAATTTCGTTCATGAAAAATATACTGCTAAAGTTAATGGGTTCGTTGTTTAAAAATTGATACACCCCAACGTAAACAAAAGGCAACAAAGCCCCTAGTACCGCTACAACATATTCTTTCCAATAAGGAGGTTTTAAAAAACGTAATACATAAGCTACCAATACCAAAAGAAATAAACTTGGTAAGTAAAAAACCGCTCCAACCCCAACAAATAAACCAATGTTAAATGCTACTAATGGTATTTTTCGAGTGTTATAGAGTTCAAAAAATTGGTGTAACACCAACAACACAAATAAGTTTACAAAATGAATTGGAGTAATCACTAAAAGCGAAGAGCCTAAGCCATTAAGCAACACAAACACTATAAAAGGTATATGTGTAATCTGATTAAATAGCTTATGCTTATTTACCAAATAGTTTAAAAATATTCCTTCACTAATAATTAAAAAACTCCAAACCAAGTATCGAACAAAAGAATGATTGTTAATGAAGGAGAATAAATCCGGAAAACGAAAGTAGTGCGGAGAATAAGCGGGTATTTGTTGCAAAAAAACTGCTAACCCCAAAAGCAACACTATGACTGTAATAATCACATTTACAATAGGTTGATTTGATTGAAAGAGTTTTAGCACAGTAAAAAGAGTTTTATATGATGAAAATTATATTCTAATTAAAGATAAATTTATACATTTGTGCATCAAATTTAATATTATGACTGATTTTATTTACTGGTTAGGCGAATTCTTTTACACAATCTTTAAACCATTAGTATGGTTAGGTGAAATGCCTTATTTTAACCTTAATGTAGCTTTTATTCTATTAGGCTTTGTGGGCTTGTTTATTTGGTTAAAAATGCAAGCTAACTTTAACAAAGAAGCACAAGAGAAAGGTACTTTAAAGTAAATTCATAAAAAATAGTTTTATAAGGCGTACTAAG
>DATGOR010000100.1:0-4082 GCA_035305805.1 Vicingaceae bacterium
TTATAAAGTTCGGTTACGTTTGAAGTTCTTTCTACGGAAGTACCCATAGCGTATTTGTTGTTTTCAATAATAAATATCACCGGCAACTTCCAAGTCATAGCCATATTAAAAGCTTCGTGTAAAGCTCCCTGACGGATGGCTCCGTCTCCCATAGAACACATGGTAATTCGGTCGTTACCTTTGTATTTGTCGGCAAAAGCCAATCCTGCTCCTAGTGGAATTTGACCTCCAACAATACCGTGCCCGCCAAAAACTTTTTTACTTACATCAAACATGTGCATAGAACCTCCCTTTCCTTTAGACAAGCCGGTAGTTTTACCATAAAGTTCTGCCATTAGGTATTTGATTTCTGTGCCTCTTCCAATTGGATGAGCATGACACCTGTAAGCAGTAATCATATTATCGTCTTCACGAGTAGCGGAAACAGCTCCTGCTACTACTGCTTCTTGACCAATGTATAAATGTAAGAACCCTCCGAATACACGCTGAATGTAAAGTTGACTAAGTTTTTCTTCAAACTTACGCATCAGGTACATAGATTCATACCATATCAGGTATTGTTCTTTTGAGAATTTTGCTTTTTTCGCCATAGTCGTATTTTTAGTGATGCAAATTTATAAATATACCTTTTAAAAAATTGCATTTTTTAGACTAATTCTGAATAATACTTTTAAGAAGCAGTTTATTGCTTGAAATTCATCAGTGTTCAGGGAAGTTTTATTAAATTATTTTTGCATCTATTCGGTTGTTATGCTATCAAAAAACCTAACAAAGTGAGCATTTAGTACCGGTATTATTTTTACTTATCTCTTAACATTCTCACATAAATTTTGTTAAAACCAATCGGTTTCTTTATAATTCTTCTATATTTGTTCAATCATTTAATTAATTCAATAACTTATGGAAATCAGCATCCCTTTATTTATAGTGCTTTCGTTAATATATTTTATAGCTGCTCACATTGGGTTGTATAAAATATTCGAGAAATTAGGTATAGAAGGTTGGAAAGCGTTAGTACCATTTTATTCCACTTATATTGCTTGTAAAACCATTAAAAAATCGTGGTTATGGATTATTACTTACTATGTGCCTTTCTTGGGATTTGTAGTTTGGATGGGCATTATTGTAGAATTAATGAAATTGTTGGGTAAAACTTCTTTTAAAGAGCATTTTTTAGGGGTGGTTTTCGCACCTATTTACCTCACCATGATAGGGTTGGATAAAAACGTAACGTTTATTGGTTACGAAGAAGCTGAAAAATACAAAAAATCTACTTCCAGAGAATGGGCTGATGCTATTGTATTTGCCGTGGTAGCAGCAACGATTATCCGAGGGTTTTACTTAGAAGCTTTCACCATCCCAACTTCTTCGATGGAACAAAAACTGTTGCGTGGCGATTTTCTTTTTGTAAACAAATTAGCTTACGGTGCCAGAGTACCCATGACTCCATTGGCAGTACCTTTTACCCACCATAGCTTTCCGGAATGGGTGCCACTAGTGGGAGGAAAAAAATCGTACAGCGAACTTATTAAGTTTCCTTATACTAAATTACCCGAAATGGGAAAAATTGAACAAAACGATTGTGTGGTGTTTAATTTTCCCGCAGGAGATACGGTAGCATTAGAGGCTCAAGATAGGGTTTACGATCAATTAGTAAGAGACATGGGAAGAAAAGCAGTTTGGAATAACTTCACTATTGCCTACCGACCAATTGATAAAAGAGAAAATTACATTAAACGCTGTGTGGGATTACCCGGAGATAAGATTGAATTGGTGGATGGAGTACTTTATGTAAACGACCAAGTGGCTTATCAGGATGAGGGAGTGCAGCATAAATATATTGTACAAACTAAAGATTATGAGTTGTCTAAAAAAGTACTGATTGATAAAGCAATTAATTATGAATTTCCTGTTCAAGAAGTGGTGAATCCAAACACTGGTCAAATTGTAAATACAGTTGATTATTGGAGAAGTAAGGATAAAACCATGTATAATTTAACCATGACAAAAGAAGCAAAAGAAAAATTAGCTCAATTTCCCAACGTGGTTAACATCGAACAACTAATAGATAAAAAAGATTCGAGTGCTTATTTTGATACTTCGGTTTTCCCAAATTCTACCTTATACAATTGGACAGTAGATAATTTTGGACCGCTTACCATTCCTAAAAAAGGGGTAACAGTTGAGTTAAACGAAACGACATTACCGTTGTATAAAGTACTAATTACTCGTTATGAAATGAACAATTTGGAAGTAAAAGAAGGTAAAATATTTATCAACGGAGCACCCACTACTTCTTATACTTTTAAAATGGATTATTACTGGATGATGGGAGATAACAGAAACAACTCATTAGATTCCAGGTATTGGGGATTTGTTCCTGAAGATCACATTGTAGGTAAAGCTGTTTTTGTTTGGATGTCGTACAGCCCTCATCCCGAAGAAGGAGGTTTCTTTAGCCGTATCAGATGGGACAGGTTGTTTACTAAAGTACATTAATTTCTCGTGAAAAAAGCCAAAGAATGGATGAAAGCCATTGTTATCGCATTGATAACAGTAATAATTTTCAGAACTTTTTTGTTTGATGTGTTTACCATCCCGACATCTTCCATGGAAAAAACATTAGTGCCGGGCGATTTAATTTTGGTAAACAAACTTAGCTACGGAAGTAAAATTCCGTTTACAGACTGGAATTTTCCCGCTATTACTGCTGTTGAAAGAAATGATGTGGTAGTATTTTTTTATCCCTTAGAGCAACAAAAATTTATCCATCAAAAATCGTATTACATCAAAAGGTGTGTGGCATTGCCGGGAGATACCCTGTCAATAATCCATAAAAAATTATACGTTAACCACCAAGAACAAGCATTACCCAAAGCAGCTCAGTTTAATTATCAAATTTTAAGCGAAACACTGCACGAAGACAGCTTGAAGAAATATCAAATTACCGAAGGAGGAAAGTTAGTACATACGCAAGTTTGGCAGCTCACCATGACAGATAGTATTAAAGCAATTTTTGAACAAATGCCCGAGACTCAATACATCAAAAGCATTCAAGTTCCTGAAAACACCTATGCAGAGTATATTTTTCCCTACCACCGATTTTATCCTTGGAACATTGATAATTACGGAGAAGTTATCATTCCTCAAAAAGGTACTACCATCACATTGGATACTAATAACATTCATTTGTATCGATTAATCATTGAAAATTACGAAGAAAACTCACTTTCCATTCATCCGAATGCCATTGTCATTAATGGCGATACCGCTGCTTCTTATACTTTTCGGCAAAACTATTATTTTGTGATGGGTGATAACCGACATAATAGTGCCGATAGTCGCTTTTGGGGATTTTTACCCGAAAATCATTTAGTGGGGAAGGCTACACGCATTTTATTCTCTATAGATAAGTCTGAAAATAACACTTCCCTTAGATCAAACCGATTTTTTAAAAAAATTCAATAAATTTTCAGTATTACAGTTTTTGAGTTAATGTTTTGGTTTTCAAATAGTATAGTCGTATATAAACGTTTGTAAACGGCTATAATCGTAAGTAATTGATTAATTGTCGAATAAGAATTTTAAAGCGTCTTTACTTTGCATCATCAAATCTGAACAACATCGGATTTAACCAAATTAACATTAGTATTAACTTTAAATTTAAGTATTATGAACAATTTAAAAAACAAAGTACAATTAATCGGAAACTTAGGTAACACACCTGAAATTATTAACTTAGAAAGTGGTAAAAAATTAGCAAAATTTTCGGTAGCTACCAACGAATCGTATAGAAACACCAAAGGAGAGTGGGTACAAGAAACGCAATGGCACAATTTGGTAGCGTGGGGAAAAACAGCTGAAATTGCTGAAAAATACCTGAACAAAGGAACAGAAGTAGCCATTGAAGGCAAGCTGACCAACAAAAGCTATGAAGACAAAAATGGTGTAAAAAAATACATCACTGAAGTAGTAGTCAACGAATTGTTAATGTTGGGAAGTAAAAAATAACCCGTTTATAATTAATTCAATAAACAGCTTAATCTTAATTGATTAAGCTGTTTTTTTTGTTGAAAATTAAT
>DATGOR010000101.1:0-4894 GCA_035305805.1 Vicingaceae bacterium
AGTGGAGCAACATCATTGCCAATGTGGATGAAGTAGAAATGAAAAATCAGATTCTTGTTTATCCTAACCCAAGTAATGATGGCAACATTACCATTGTTCATCAAGGTATTTCCCAAATTGAAATATTTTCAATGGAAGGAAAACTGATGCTTTCCAAAAATGTTTCAGACAAAAATGAATTTACGGAAATAAACCTTCCTAAAGGATTTTATTTTATACAATTATTGGACAAGAACAATCAATTATCAACTAAAAAAGTGGTGGTTACAGGCAACTAATCCAACACAATAATTCCTTGCTTAATTTTTCTTTCGTAGTCCAATATCAGCAAATAGTACATAAAAACACCAAAGGCATAAAGGGCTGAAGTTATAAGAAATACATAAACGTATTGCAATCCTAATTGACGCAACACCTGAAAAATAATAGAACTGATAAACCAACTCCCTGACCATACTGCCGAAGTTAGAGCACTCATCATTTCTCGGTTGCGTTCGCCCACATAATTCATTACAATGTCCGATGTCATAGGAGCAGCCATGTTCATTAAAGGTTGTCTTAAAACATAAGCAGCCATTGCTATCAATGCTGCAAATTCAAAGGTCATTATTTCTGTAAGAGCCAATACCACCAATGCCAAAATAGCAATAGATTGTGTAAGCGGCACAGCTAACTTGTACCCTAATTTATCTTTTATAATAGGAACATAAAGCACCACCACAAATACCACCAATGTAGCAAAAGCACTTAAAATGGCAAAATCATCTGAATCTAAGTGATGAATTTTATAGAAAAAAAGCCCAATAAAAGGAATGGTTAATCCGGCTCCAACTGCAATAACAATGGTTGGCATAAGTGCTTTTAAAATAATCCACCAATCGAACTCGCCAAGGTTGGTTCTTTTCTTTGTTAATTCGGGAATATTTTCTGAGAATTTAATTTTAAATACAAAATAGGTACCTACAAATCCCAACAAACAAATAATTTGTAAAATTAGTTCTTCATCAAACAATTCCGGATGAATGTTTTTTAATCCAAAAATTAACGCTCCACTAAAAATATTCGCCAAGCTCCAAGTAGAATAGCTTAAGGTAATGGCTGCCGTATGAGTAGATTTTTTAGCATTTCTTAAAATATAAGGAATGGCAGAAATTTGAATCCCAATAAAACTAATTCCCCATAAAAATAGCACCACATATAACATAGCGGAATATTGATTAGCAATAGCGTAAACAATCAATAATGCTAATAAAGGAGTGAAAAAAGAAGAAATGTAAAAAATAGGTTTTAAACGCCTTCCTTTTATAAATAATCCTAAAGGAAAAGCAAATAGTAGCACGCCTAAAAAACGAAATGATACAAATGAAGCACTTTCATGATCTTTGTAGCCCACTTTTTCCATAAAAATGAGCATTATAGCCATGAAAGCACTGTTTATTAACTGCAGAAAAAATTCAGCTACAATAAATTGAACAATGTGTTTTTCTAATTGTTGATAATGTTTTACAAACGAAAGCATCGTGCAAAATTACACAAGCAATTCATATTCCTTGATGTTAAAACCGTTTAAAAAAGCAGCTATTTCCATTCTTTTTTTACCTTCGGGTTGTACTTCTAAAAGTTGGATAAAACCATCTTTTACGGCAATTTTTAATTCGTTTTTAGAAGAAATAATAGTGCCTATTTTCTCAGTATGGTGGATGATTAGTTTGGTTGTTTTAAATACCTTTAAGGTTAATTTTTTGTTACTCTCTTTATGAGTTATTTCAAAAAAGGCGGTGGGATAGGGGCTTAAACCTCTTATATGGTTGTGAATCTCACTAGCAGTTTTATTCCAATCTATTTTACAAGTGGGCTTAAATATTTTGTAAGCTAATTTTAAATTACCATTATCTTTTTGAGGAGAAGTGATGACCGTATTTTCTTTAATAGCATCAAGTGTTTTTATTACTAAATCAGCTCCTACAAGCATTAATTTATCATGTAATTCACCGGCAGTTTCATTTTCGCTAATGTTTACTTTTTCCTGAAAAATGATTTCTCCCGTGTCTATTTCATGTTGTAAGAAAAAAGTGGTAACACCTGTTTCTTTTTCTCCGTTCATAATTGCCCAATTTATAGGGGCAGCACCACGGTAGTTAGGCAATAAAGAAGCATGCAAATTAAATGTACCTAATTCGGGCATGTTCCATACCGCTTCTGGCAACATTCTAAAAGCTACCACCACCTGCAAATTGGCGTTTAGTGCTTTTAATTCAGATAAAAATTGCTCATCTTTTAAATTACTAGGTTGCAATAATGGTAGTTGGTGTTCTTCTGCAAATAACTTTACAGCAGATTTAGACAATTGTCTTCCTCTTCCCGCAGGTTTATCAGGAGCAGTAATTACACCTACTACATTGTATCCGGCAGTGATGATATTTTTTAAAGAAGCAACTGCAAAATCAGGCGTTCCCATAAATACTATTCGTAACTCTTTTTGCATGGTTTAGTTATTCAAGGTTTTACTTTAGTTATTTCTTCCGAAAATGGTAAATACATTGGCAGGGCAGCAGATCCATACCATTCATAAATATCAGCTGCTAAATAATTTTGGTTAATGGCAGCATCTGTACTCAATAGTTTTTCAACTTCCTCGGTGCTTTCAGCAATAAAAATAAACAAGCCTCTATATTGTTGCTCGTTTTTACCTAAAGGTCCGGCCACAATTAATTTTCCTTCCTCCACCAATCGATGGATATTATCCAAATGACCTCTAAATGCTTTGCTTCTGGCATCAGCATCTTCGGAGGTGTTGGTGCCTGTTTTTAGGATGACGAAATAATACATTCTCATACCGTAATCATCAGCTTTCAAGCTGTCGGCAAGTGCTTTATTGTAGTTAGTACTGTCGGTTTGTGCCATTGCTGTTAGTTTAAATGAAAATACTATGGAAATAATTAAGATGGTTCTCATGCTGTTAATGTTTAATGTGTTTGCAAAAATAACTTTAAACAACTTCATTTTTAAAAGGAGTTGAAAAACGGTAAAAATTTATTTGGTTTTAAACAATATTTCATCGTATTCCTCTTTGGTGATAACATCACAAAAATCTTGATAATCAAATGATAAATCGTTAATTAAATTTCTGTCGGGTAAAATTTTAGCTTCAAAATCAAAGACATAAAATTTAGTTCCCATTACTTGAATTTCCTGAAATTTTTCGGGAGATATAATTTTAAAGTAGGATTTGTTGTTTTTGTATTTTCTATACAATGGATATTTTGTAGTTTGATTTTTCATTAAAAAATGCTTTGAAAATAGGCGGTAAAGCTAAGCAAACAGCGTTGAATAATTAGTAAAAATTAACAAGAATTAAAGAACATTTTTTAGTACTTTCGCAGCAATTATTTTTTAAAATTTATGAGTGATTTATCAGCAAAAATAATGGGTGAAGGATTAACTTACGATGATGTATTGTTAGTTCCTGCCTATTCAGAAGTGCTACCCAGAGAGGTTTCAATAGCAACAAAATTTTCTAAAAACATTACGTTAAATACGCCCATTGTTTCAGCGGCAATGGATACCGTTACCGAATCGAAGTTAGCAATAGCCATTGCTCAAGAAGGTGGAATTGGAGTGTTACATAAAAACATGACCATAGAACAGCAAGCCGAAAAAGTGCGTATTGTAAAACGTTCAGAAAGTGGAATGATCCAAGATCCGGTAACTATTAGGGATACGGCAAATGTGGGCGATGCCTTGGCGTTAATGTCCCAACATAAAATTGGCGGAATACCGGTAGTAAATGAGGTCAATAAATTAGTAGGAATTGTTACCAACAGAGATTTACGTTTTCAGAAAAATATGGAAACGCCTATTGCTCAGGTAATGACTGCTGAAAATATTATCACGGCTCAACAAGGCACTAACCTGGAAAAAGCACGTGAAATTTTACAGGAATATAAAATTGAAAAATTGCCTGTAATCAACGAAAACAATGAACTGATAGGGTTAATTACTTACAAAGATATCAAAAAAGTAATTCTTAAACCCAATGCTTGTAAAGACGAATACGGAAGGTTAAGAGTAGCAGCAGCAGTAGGCGTTACAGCTGATGTGTTAGAAAGAGTTGGAGCACTTGAAAAAGCAGGAGTTGATGCAGTAATTATTGATACAGCTCATGGTCATTCTAAAGGGGTGATAGAAACATTAAAAACGGTAAAGAAAACGTTTCCAAAATTACAAGTTGTTGTTGGGAATATTGCTACCAAAGAGGCTGCTTTAGCTTTAGTAGAAGCAGGAGCTGATGCTATTAAAGTAGGTATAGGGCCTGGGTCTATTTGTACTACTAGAATTATTGCCGGAGTGGGAGTTCCACAACTTTCTGCTGTTATGATGGTAGCAGAAGCACTAAAAGGAACAGATGTTCCATTGATTGCCGATGGTGGTATCCGTTTTACAGGTGATATTGTAAAAGCGTTGTCTGCCGGTGCTGATTCAGTAATGGCAGGTTCTTTGTTTGCCGGTGTGGATGAATCTCCCGGAGAAACAATTATTTACGAAGGTAGAAAATTTAAAGCTTATAGAGGTATGGGGTCTATCGAAGCCATGCAAAAAGGCTCTAAAGACAGGTATTTTCAGGATGCAGAAGACGATATAGCAAAATTAGTTCCCGAAGGAATTTCAGGAAGAGTTCCTTACAAAGGCTTTTTAAGCGAAGTAATTTATCAAATGATTGGTGGATTAAGAGCAGGAATGGGTTATTGTGGTGCAAAAAATATTGAGGAATTAAAAAAAGCACAATTTATTAGAATTACTGCTTCAGGAATGAATGAAAGTCATCCGCACAACATTACCATTACGCGTGAAGCACCAAATTACTCGAGACGTTAAGGATTAGAAATTAGAGATT
>DATGOR010000102.1:0-2380 GCA_035305805.1 Vicingaceae bacterium
CGCAGATATTACTTGGGATTTTGCTCGTTCGGGAGGTGCAGGCGGACAAAACGTAAACAAGGTAGAAACGAAAGTTATTCTAAAGCATCTTCCTACAGGTATTATGATTACTAACTCTGAAACGCGTTCTCAGCTAAAAAACAGAGAAAAAGCCATGCAGTTATTAAAATCTCAGTTGTATGAAATTGAAATGAGAAAACGTATGGAAGCTCGCTCTGAAATTGAAGATAGTAAAATGAAAATTGAATGGGGAGCTCAAATAAGAAGTTACGTGTTGGATGATAGAAGAGTGAAAGACCATAGAACCAACTTTACCGTTAACGACCCCGATAAAGTGCTGTCTGGAGAATTAGACGGTTTTCTGAAAGCTTATTTAATGATGTTTGGAAAAAATTAATCTAGCGTAAAACTGAGGAACATTAAAACTGAATTGAAAAAATAGTAACTCTCCCCCCTGCACCCCCTCTCTTTAAAGAGAGGGGAAAAGTTATCGAAAGATAACTTGGGGGTGAGTCGAAATAAATTAATAAACAAATGAAACAAGCCATACCTAACTTTAAACACACTTGTTAATGATTATTGGCATTGTGTGTTGGAAGTCCTCTCCCTTTGGGGGAGTTAGAGGGGGCTAATAAATTAAAAATCATGCAAATATACCACAACCCTAGATGTAGCAAAAGCAGACAAACCTTGCAAATTATTCAAGACAAAGGCTTAGATGTTGAAATTATTGAATATTTAAAGGATGTTCCAACTAAAGCAACGCTAAAAGAAATACTTAAAAAACTCAACCTGAACGCGGAGGATATTGTTCGAAAAGGAGAAGCAGATTACAAAGAAAATTTTAAAGGAAAACAACTTTCTAACGAAGAATGGATAGCAGCGATGGTAAAATATCCAAAATTAATAGAAAGACCAATAGTGGTAAAAGGCGATAAGGCCGTTGTTGGACGACCGCCTGAAAAAGTAATAGAATTAATGTAAATGAATTATTTTTCTTCTTCTAATCCAGCTAATTCTCTAACAAATTTTGGAGCAAACTTGTTTAAAAAGAACAACTTAAGCGATCCGGGAACAACTACTGTAAATAAAAACATTAATACCCACATTGCTAATAATAAAATGAAGAAAAAGAATACCCAGCCTAATGTTTGCATAACCTATATGAATTAAATTTGTGCGTGTAAAAGTAAAAAAATTAACGATTAATAAATAAAATATTCATCAAAAAATTAAAAAATATGGAATACAGAATTGAAAAAGACACTATGGGAGAGGTAAAAGTACCTGCCGATAAATATTGGGGAGCCCAAACAGAACGTTCGAGAAATAACTTTAAAATTGGACCGGCTGCTTCTATGCCTTTAGAAATTATTTATGGTTTTGCTTATCTAAAAAAAGCTGCTGCTCATGCCAATTGTGAGTTAGGTGTTTTATCTTCCGAAAAAAGAGACTTAATTAGCCAAGTGTGTGATGAAATCCTTGCCGGAAAGCACGACAATCAATTCCCGTTGGTAATATGGCAAACAGGCTCGGGAACACAAAGTAATATGAATGTAAACGAAGTAATTGCCAATAGAGCTCAAGAATTAGCCGGTGGAAAAATTGGCGAAGGAGAAAAAGCTATTCAGCCTAATGATGATGTAAATAAATCGCAATCATCTAACGATACTTTTCCTACAGGAATGCACATTGCTTGCTATAAAATGGTGGTAGAAAACACCATTCCGGGAGTAGAAAAACTAAGAAATACGCTAAAAGAAAAATCGGAAGCTTTTAAAGATGTAGTAAAAATAGGTAGAACCCACCTGATGGATGCTACCCCGCTTACTATCGGACAAGAATTCTCGGGCTATGTTTCTCAATTAGATCACGGATTAAAAGCATTAAAAAACACCTTAGCACATTTAGCAGAATTAGCTTTAGGTGGTACTGCTGTTGGCACCGGATTAAATACTCCTGCCGGTTATGATGTATTGGTAGCTAAAAAAATTGCTGAATTTTCGGGCTTACCATTTATTACAGCAGAAAATAAATTTGAAGCATTGGCTGCACACGATGCTCTTGTTGAAACACATGGTGCTTTAAAACAACTAGCGGTTGCTTTAAATAAAATTGCTAACGATATTAGAATGATGGCTTCAGGACCTCGTTCCGGAATTGGTGAATTAATCATTCCTGCTAACGAGCCGGGGTCTTCTATTATGCCGGGGAAAGTGAACCCAACACAATGTGAAGCATTAACAATGGTTTGTGCTCAAGTAATGGGTAACGATGTAGCTATTACCGTTGGTGGAACACAAGGACATTATGAGCTAAACGTGTTTAAACCCATGATGGCTTACAACTTATTACAAAGTGCAGAATTAATTGGTGATGC
>DATGOR010000103.1:0-2014 GCA_035305805.1 Vicingaceae bacterium
GGAGATACCACACTCCTCCTCTACTTCCCTAATAGCTCCTTGCTCAAGGCTTTCGTTTTCTTCTAACTTGCCTTTGGGCAAATCCCATTTTCCTAAACGATGAATAAACAACGTGTTCCCTTCCGAATTATTTACCCATCCACCTGCTGCTACAATTAACTCAAAACAAGCTACAAAGCGTGCAAAATCTTGTTGGGGAGTATTGGTTTTAAACACCACAAATTGGGTTTTAGTTTCAGCTTTTAACAATTCGTAAGCGAAGTGAGCAATGGCTTCGTCAAAATAATGGATAATCAACACGTTTTCCAATCGTTGGTAAATGTTGGTATCTTTTGTAAAGAAAATAGCCCTATCGTTAACAAAAACTTTATACATTTGCAGCATGATATTTAATAATGAATCCGCAAAAAAAGTAGCAGAATTATTACTGCAAATTAAAGCTATTAAATTGCAATCTGCAAATCCTTTTACATGGGCATCCGGTTGGAAGTCACCAATTTATTGTGATAACAGAAAAGCACTGTCCTATCCGCCTGTTAGAACCTACATTCGTCAGCAGTTTGTCGATGCCGTAAAAGAACATTTTCCTACGGTAGATTTAATTGCAGGAGTTGCCACAGGTGGAATAGCTCACGGTGTTTTAGTTGCTGAAGCTTTGGGTTTACCTTTTGCTTATGTACGTTCGTCCGGAAAGGAACACGGTATGAAAAACCTTATAGAAGGGGAATTAGAAAAAGGACAGAATGTGGTAGTAATTGAGGACTTAGTTTCTACCGGTGGTAGTAGCCTAAAAGCAGTAGAAGAACTTAGAAACAACGGAGCAAATGTTCTGGGCATGTTAGCTATATTTTCTTATAATTTTGACGAAGCTGTTAAGAACTTCGACACACATAAATGCAAACTATTTACGCTCAGCAATTACAATGTACTAATTGAAACTGCCGTTAGAACCAATTATATTTCTGAACGCGATGTTGAAAAACTCAGCCAATGGAGGGAAAATCCAAAAAAATGGAGCGTATAACCACAAAAACAAATTAACATGAAAATTGCACCACCAGCAGAAACAATTAATACCAACAACGAAGAACTTTTCAACTTACTTTCAGACTTAAATAACCTAAAAGACTTTCTGCCTGAAAGTAAAATAGAAAACTGGAACGCAACTGCCGACAGTTGTTCATTTAAAATAAAAGGGTTGGCAGAAGTGGGCTTAAAAAAAGCAGCCACCACTCCGCACACCCTTATTTATTTAGATTCGTTTAAATCACCTTTTAAATTTACCCTCAATTTTTATTTGGAAAAAGTAGAAGAAAATAAAACCAATGCTTCTTTTGTGTTTGAGGCTAATATCAATCCATTTATGAAAATGATGGTAGAAAAACCATTGAACCAGTTTTTCAATGAAATCATTGTCTCACTTAAATCAAAATATAACTAACCGCTAAAACCAATTTAACATGAAAAAATTCAATTTATCCTTACTAGCTTTTGCCACTATAGTATTAATAGCTTGCGGAGGCGAAGAAAAAAGTCAAGACGACAATATTGATGTAGAGAAAAATCCACTTGGTGCTGCCATGAAAATGGCTCAAAACATGCAAGAGAAAGCCGAAAAAATGCAAAAAAACATGGAAGAGCGTAAAGATGCTAAAGCCATGCATTATGAAGAATTAATGAAATATTTGCCCAATGAAATTGATGGTTACACCTTAGAAGGCGACCCTCATGGCGAAAGCATTGAAGCGGGACCTACCTCTTATTCAACTGTTCACAAAAAATTTATTAACGATAATAATGAAAGAATCATTATTAAATTAGTGGATTACAATGCAGCTGTAAATATGTTTAATATGGCTACCATGATGTGGAGCACCGGCTTAAAGGTAGATACTTCTGACGAATTAGCTCAAAGCTATAACATTAATGATGATATTTCCGGTTGGGAATCTTTTAAAAAAAATTCCGGAGCAGCTTCACTTATTTTGGGAATAAAAGACAGATTTCTACTTAC
>DATGOR010000104.1:0-4303 GCA_035305805.1 Vicingaceae bacterium
CTATATTATTTCTTTCTTTTAAAAATATTTTTAAAAAAGTCAAAATACGCATCAATATTAAACAAAGCAGAATCGGTAGTAGCCTTGTAGGTGAAAAAATAACCCAATGGAAATAACACAAATGTAGAAAACCACATGCCTAACCAAGGTGAAATAATTAGTTCTTTAGCCATTTTTTCTCCAGTAATAGAAATCACATAATAAATTAAAAAGAAAATGATGGAAATTACCACAGGCATTCCCAATCCGCCTTTTCTAACAATAGCCCCTAATGGAGCTCCAATAAAAAACATGATTAAACAAGCAATGGAAAAAGTAAATTTTCGATGCCACTCAATTTTTACTCTTGCTAATGTTTCTTCTAAGGATTTCATTTCTATTTTGGCTGCGGCTGCCCTACCCTTTTGCGTACGTGCATTGTTAATAGCTATTCCGAAAACCTGACTAATTTGCTGTTTGGACAGTTTTCGCAAATCAATTTCCGCTACCTTTAGTGTACTATCAACTTTTAAATTAGTGGTGGTGGTTAAAAACTGATTGTTTTTTTTATCTGTAACACTATCGTTAAAAAGATAGGCATAATGCACATATTCATTTAAAAAACCGGCTTCTTCTTGGTTGTACCTTTTTAGGGTATCCATTCTGTGCATTAACTGTTTAAGGTTAAGCAAGCGGTAATCATGCTTAAAAGCTTCTTCATCAGAGCGTTTGAATTGAAATCCACTAATGTCAATTTGGACTTCATTTTCTTCAAAATAAAAGCGTGTTAGAGGATAATTTTTGGTATTTGCTCTCGGATCTTGTTTTTCTTGATAATCTACTCCATTAAAAAGTTTAATAGAAAAATAAGCTTTATCCTGAGATAAATTCATAATGCCGGAATCTGCCACAGTTACTTGCCTATTGCCATTATTATTGGCGTGGTTGTAAATCATTACGTTTTTAAGCATTTCTCTGCCATCTTCCAACGGTACTTTTTCTTTCACACGTATGGTGTAACCATCTATTTCATTATAAAAAACATTGGGTTGTATGTTAATGGCAGGTTTCTGACTTCTGATATCGTGTAATAACGAAAAGAATTTTAAGTTGGCAACAGGTATTACATTGTTAGCAAAGTAAAAAGCTCCAATACTGATAAAAAAAATGAAAACAATGAGTGGTTTCATAATTTTCTGCAGCGAAATTCCGGCAGATTTAAACGCTACCAATTCAAAATGTTCTCCTAAATTACCAAATGTCATGATGGACGCTAACAGGATGGCGAGTGGCATTGCCATAGGTACCACATTTGCCGAAGCATAAATAAACAATTCGGCCAATACATACCACTCAATTCCTTTGCCCAACATTTCATCAATGTAAAGCCAAATAAATTGCATTACCAATACAAAAACTGCAATAAAAAAGGTCATTATCAGCGGACCGATAAAGGAGAATATTACAAATTTGTAGGCTTTTTTCATCCGTATGTTTTCTTAGTGGTTAAATCATCCCAACACCTCTTCTATGATAGCCTTTTTGGTGTTTATAGAATTTAATAACTTCAACACTATTTATTTGAACTGTGGAGCTACCACTAAATCCTTTGTCCCGTGCGTCCATGAGTAAAAACCTTCACCGGATTTTACTCCTAATTTACCCGCTGTAACCATGTTTACCAATAGCGGACATGGTGCATATTTGGGGTTTCCAAAACCTTCGTAAAGCACATTTAGAATGGACAAACAAACATCTAATCCAATAAAATCTGCCAATTGAAGCGGTCCCATAGGGTGAGCCATACCTAATTTCATTACGGTATCAATTTCTTCCACTCCTGCTACACTTTCGTGAAGGGTAATAATGGCTTCATTAATCATAGGCATTAAAATTCTGTTTGCCACAAACCCCGGATAATCGTTCACTTCAACAGGTACTTTTCCTAATTTTTTAGAAAGTTCCATAATGGTATTGGTTACCTCATCAGAAGTAGAATACCCTCTAATAATTTCTACCAATTTCATAATAGGCACAGGGTTCATAAAGTGCATGCCTATTACTTTATCCGGACGAGAAGTTGCCGCAGCAATTTTAGTAATAGAAATAGATGAAGTATTGGATGCTAAAATAACTTCCGGTTTAGTAGCGGCATCCAATGATTTAAAAATATTTAATTTTAGCTCTACATTTTCTGTAGCAGCTTCCACAACTAAATCAACATTCGCCACACCTTGATTCATATCGGTAAAAGTAGTGATGTTTCCCAGTGTAGCATTTTTATCACTTTCGGTAATTTTTTCTTTGGCTACCATTCTATCTAAATTTTTAGAGATAGTTGCCAACGCTTTGTCTAAAGACGTCTGTGAGATATCAATTAAGTTTACGTTAAATCCTGATTGAGCAAACGTATGGGCAATTCCGTTTCCCATAGTTCCTGCTCCTATTACTGCAATGTTTTTCATAGTTTATATTTTTTATGTGTTAATCATTATTATTTGCCCCTCCCAACCTCCCCTAAGGAGAGGAGTTTTCAACGCACAAAGCCAAAGTTAATCGTTATTTGTTTACTTCGGGCTTCTGACTTCCGTCTTCAAACCTCAAACTTCAAACTTTGAACCTTCAATTTATTCATCACCGGATTAGCATACATTTTAAGGAAAATTTCTTTTGCCAAATCATTTCCTTTAAAGTTTTCTAGGCGTTTTACGGTATAAGACTCAAATTTAGTTTTTTCTTCTTTGGTATATTGATTTTCAAATGTATTACTTTCATTTAACCAATCGTAAGCAATATAGTTGGTTGGAAACAGGTGGTAATTGGTATAAATTCTTTTATCTATTATCTCCGCAATTTGTTTTAACAACTCATTTTTATTGGTAATATGGGCTAAATGCTCAATTTCATCGTTAATAGGTCGTCCAAAGTGGATATGAATATTTCCTTTGTATCCTTTTATTCCCAACACCATGTGCTGGTTATCTTCGTTGGGGGCTTTTATATATTCTTCACCTTGATGCTTTTTCAGCAATTCCGGGATTTTTAAATAATCACAAGGGTCGTATTCATAAGATATAGCTACCGGAGTAATGTATAAACTCAACAAATGCTCTAATAAATTTCCATTGCTGCACATTCCAAACATTTTCAATAGCCCCGGAGTAGTTTTATCAAAACCATCTTTTGCTCTTCCTTCTCGCTGTGCAATCCAAATATCTTGTTTTTTCTCCTTTAAGGTATAGTTAATATAAGCGGACAGGTTTTTGGAAGCTTCTATTACTTCCTGTTTGGGAACATTTCTTCTAACAATAAACGATTTGTTTAGGCGTACCAAGTCTTTTACCCAAGGCAATGAAAGTAAGTTGCTGCCAATGGCAATTTCACTCGTATTTTTCTTTCTTTCGTTAAGAGCATAATTAATTAATGCCGAATCGAGTACAATATCCCTATGATTGGAAATGAACAGATTAGAAATGTTTGGGTTTAATTCTGTAATGCCTTTAAAAGTTATTCCGTCAGAAGAGGCAGTCAAAATCCTATCAATCACCCAACAAACCATTTCACTTTGAAATTGCTGAATGGTAGAGAAAGAAAGCAGTTTTTCTTTAATCTCATCCATTGTAAGCTCGGGCAAATAAGAGTGGATGGTTTCCATTAACACTTCTACTTCCAATAGCTTTTTAATGATGCTTTGGTATTCGTCATCACGATAAGCACGTATGTTTTCAAAATTCAAAATAGCAGCTTTTTATTCAATAGGTGGCAAAGATAATAAATACAATTGCTTTGTTGTGAAAATACATTTTTTAGTTTTCATTATATTATTTACTTTTATGGTGTTAATTTTGCTTGTTAATGAAATAGTTACCATTTTTACATCATGAATTTGAAAATTTTAAAAACTGCTTTAATAACACTCTTTGCTGCCATTGTCTTAATAGGTTGTCCTTATCAATCGGAGGTAGCACTTACTGATTATGAAAATGCTGAAAAGTTTGAGAAAAATTTACTGGGCGAATGGGTGGCTTACCACGAGAATGGCAGCAGGGATGAACTTACTATCAGTAAATTAAACACAAAAGTAATGGACGTTAGAAGTAAAACCTTTGACGCTTCGGGGAGGGCTAAAGAAGTGTATGGGTTTAGAGTTTTTGGGGCTAAAGTGCTCGATCAAGTGATTTATAATTTTGAGAACAAGGAAGTAGGATATATGTTTGGAAAAATAAATTGGGAAAACAAAAATGTATTTAGTCTTCAGTTTGTTAATGAAAATTTTGCAACAGAAAAACTTGCCGCAGATTCTATTACTCAAAAAGAGCTGACC
>DATGOR010000105.1:0-12167 GCA_035305805.1 Vicingaceae bacterium
TTGGAATAGTATCAGGATGTCCTTTATGATTAATGGTATGGATAAAATTGTATTCAATTTTTTTAGTATGGGCATTGTAAAAGGTCATATTAACATCAGTTTCTGTAGGTAATCCGTTGGCATCAATTAAGTTTACCTGTACGGTAGTATTATTCATTATTTGAGTAATGATAATATTTAACACATCTTCAAAAGAAGAGGCATCATCGGCACCATAAAAGTTTCCAACACATTTAAAAGCGTCAGCAATTTCTAAATCGAGTCCCATACCTATTACAAAAGGTTTTAAAGTAACTCCATTTTTTTTTAAGGCTAGGGCAACAGCACAGGGGTCTCCACCACACTCTTCTTTTCCATCAGTAATAAGTATAATGATGTTTCGACAGTTATTACAGGGAGGAAAATCGTTTTTAGTTTGTTCTAGTGAGTAGGCAATTGGAGTGGTACCAATAGGATAAATGTTAGCCAATTTAGCCTTTATGGCATTGAAATTATTTGGTTTAAATGGTATTTCTAATTTGGAATCTTCGCAACTTCTTTGTCCTTGTGCTACAGAAAATTGGTGTCCGTAGATGCGTAAGGCAACTTCAATGTTTTTTTTTGTTTTTAGGCTATCCATCAAATTACCTAAAAGACGTGTGGCAACTTTAAGTTTAGTTTCTCCTTCCCATTGACCTAACATACTTTGGGAAGCATCAAAAACAAATAAAATTCTGGTTTTAGGAGGTTGGTTTTGGGCAAAAGTAGGAGTGATTATAAGTAGAATTATAACTAATGATAGCATGTATTTTGTTAAGATTTTCATTTTTATCAATCTTCAGTTACCAACTGCTAACTATCCCCATCCTCTCTTTAATCAATAATCCCCTAGCGTTTCTTCTAATTGGCTCAGTGCACTGGCAAGTTGTTCGTCATTTGGAGCAACTCCGTGCCATTTATGTGTTCCCATCATAAAATCAACCCCTTTTCCCATTTCTGTTTTCATAATAATCATAATAGGTTGTTGGTTCCCGGTTAAGGATTTAGCTTCTTGAAGCGTATTAATGATTTCGTTCATATTATTACCATCCATTTCTAGTACTTGCCATCCAAAAGCTTGCCATTTGTTTTTAAGATTACCTAAACTGATGACATCATCCGTAGCTCCATCAATTTGTTTTTGATTGTAATCAATACATGAGATTAAATTATCTATTTTATGGTGAGCTGCGTACATGGCAGCTTCCCAAATCTGACCTTCTTGAAGTTCGCCATCACCGTGTAGTGAAAACACTAAAGAAGAGTCATTGTTTAACTTTTTTGTTTGGGCAGCACCAATAGCCACAGATAAGCCTTGTCCTAATGAACCACTTGCCATTCTTACACCTTCCAACCCTTCATGTGTTGTGGGGTGTCCTTGTAAACGAGAATTTAATTTACGGAATGTAGCCAATTCGCTGATATTGAAATAGCCCGAACGAGCTAAAACACTATAAAAAACAGGAGAAATATGTCCGTTAGATAAAAAGAACAAGTCTTGATTTTTTCCATCCATGTCAAATGGTTTTGGAGTATGATTCATTACTTCAAAATAGAGAGCAACTAAATAATCAGTACATCCGAGTGAACCTCCCGGATGCCCGGAGTTTACGGCATGAACCATTCTTACAATATCTCTTCTTACTTGTGATGCAGTTTTTTCTAGCTCAATTATGGAGGGCATAAAAATCGATTTAAAATTCGCCTCAAAATTAGTTGATAAATAAAAAATACTCGGCTTTTGTTAATAACTTATAATAAGTAACCAACCAATAAGTTTAGCTGTACCAAAAGAGTAATCGAACTCAGGTTTATAGGAATTCAAGAATGATTTTAAATGGAAACATAAATAAATAAAAATATTTTTTAAATTTAACATCTTAAAACTAAACTCTATTTCTAACTTATATTTTTTAATTATGAATTTAAATTATCAATTTAAACCTGTTTGTTTACTATTAACATTCGTCTTAGTATTTTTTAGTGGTTTTTCACAAACATCTAAGGTGCTACATTTAAAATCCGGAAAAGTTCAACCGGAAGTTACAAAAGAAGTAAAACATGATTATTTACCAATCGAGTTGGTAAATGGTAAGTATTATCGAATTATTCAGTTTTTTGAAATACCTTCCAACACGCAAAAAGAGGATTTAGCTTCAAGTGGAATATTATTATTAGATTACTTGCCGGATTTTTCATTTTATGCTGCTATTGATATAAATGCAGATATGAGTGTTTTGTCTGCATGTAAGGCAGCAAGTGTACTTTCTATACAAATACCATTTAAGTTAACTCGCTTGTTGAATGAAAAGATTTACCCGGAATGGACTTTATACGGAGATAACCAGATTGAATTGAATACGGTTTATTTCTCTAACATTGACAAACAAACAGCAGAGAACAAATTAAAACAGTTAGGTGCTGAGATTACTATGAGTAATAATGTTAATATCATAAGATTTAGAATTCCATTATCTAAATTGGAACAAATCTATGCTCAACCTGAGTTTTATTATTTTGAACAATTGGACGAGCCATCTCAACCGGAAAATTTTAGAGCTAGAACCAGTCATAGAAGTAACACTATTGCCACTAATTATAATGGAGGGTTAAGTTATGATGGTTCAGGAATGAAAGTGATGATGCAAGATGACGGAATAATTGGTCCACATATTGACTATACAGGGAGAATAGACTTAAGAACAACAACTGATGGTGGAAATCATGGAGACCATGTTGCCGGAACTATTATGGGAGCTGGCAACTTAGATCCTAAAGGTAAAGGAATGGCTTATGGAGCTGATTTATTAGTCTATAGTTCTTCAAACAATAATTACAACGATGTGCCTACTTTGTATAATAATGAAGATGTAGTGATTACATCTAAAAGTTATAGTAATGGTTGTAATGCCGGATATACTACATTAGCCAGACAACTAGACCAACAATGTAGAACGTTGTCAGCGTTAATTCATGTTTTTTCTGCAGGAAACAGTGGTACTTCTAATTGTAGTTATGGGGCAGGTGCCGGATGGGGTAACATCACCGGTGGACATAAAGCAGGAAAAAACGTGGTGGCTGTTGGTAACTTAAGTTATACTGATGGATTGGCCACTTCAAGCAGTAGAGGCCCCGCAGAGGATGGTAGAATTAAACCGGATGTTTGTGCTGTAGGAACCAGTGTGTTTTCAACTATGGACGTAAATACCTACCAAACTATAAGTGGAACATCAATGGCATGTCCGGGGGTAGCGGGTGTTTTTACGCAACTTTATCACGCCTACAAAACGATGAATAGTGGGAATAACCCTGACAATGCGTTGATGAAAGCGGCAGTATTAAATTCAGCAGATGACTTAGGAAATCCCGGTCCAGACTTCAAACACGGATGGGGTAGAATTAATGCCAGAAGAGCTTATAACATTTTGAATAATAACCAATACTTGTCATCCACCATTTCTCAAGGAGGAAACAATTCTCATCAAATAACTGTTCCTGCTAATACATCTCAAGTTAAAATTATGATTTTATGGACAGATTATGAAGGTTCAACAACAGCGTCAAAAGCTTTGGTAAACGATATTAATATGCAAGTAGTAGATCCAAACTCTACTTATTACAACCCATGGGTGTTAGACCCAACACCTAATGCTACTAGCTTAAATGCAAACGCAACTAGAGGTATAGATAATTTAAATAATATGGAACAAGTAACCATTAATAATCCTACAGCTGGTGTTCATACCGTAAATGTTAGTGGTTTTGCGATACCTCAAGGACCACAAGAATATTATATTGTTTATGAGTTCATAACAGATGAAGTAGTGGTTACGTATCCGATTGGTGGCGAAGGATTTGCTCCGGGAACGACTGAAACTATTCGTTGGGACGCTTTTGGTAATACAGGAAATTTTGCCATAGAATACTCTACAGATAATGGTGTTACTTGGCAGCCTATTAATATGAATTACTCAAGTTCTTTAAGACATTTTAATTGGAATGTACCTAATACACTTTCCGGCTTAGCGAAAGTTAGGGTTACCCGAGGAGCTAACAGTGATGAATCTGATCAAGTGTTTTCAATTATTAGTGTGCCTACCAACCTTAATGTTGACTGGGCTTGCCCCGACTCATTAAATTTTACTTGGAATGCGGTTTCTGGAGCCACCGGCTATGAAGTATATATGTTAGGAACAAAATACATGGACTCTGTAGGAACAACTACTAATACCAATATTACATTGGCAGTACAATCAACAGATACGGTTTGGTTAAGTGTTAGTGCTTTAGGTCCTGATAATGCTAAAAGTGAAAGAGCTGTAGCCATTCAAAAGTTGCCTTCAACCTTTAATTGCCCTATACCGGTTGATGTAAATGTGCTTGATCCTTATCCAATGGATAACCAAAGTTTAATGGCTTGCATGTTACCTTCTTTTAATATTGAAATAGACCTTAAAAATGAAGGACTAAATGGGTTAAGTAATATACCTGTTCATTATCAGCTGAATGGAGGTGCGACTGTTTCTGAAACTGTAGTTGGACCAATTGCTACAGGCTCAACGGTTACCCATACATTTGCTAATAATCCAACCCCGGTTAATGGTGTAAACACCTTGTTAATTTGGTCAGACATGACAGGCGATGGAAATAATTTGAATGATTCTGTAAGTATTCAATTTAGTTACAATACAGCTGCACCAAAAACGTTGCCTTGGTCAGAGGATTTTGAAACCTTTTCGTTATGTTCTGTAGCATCAGATTGTGAAGCAACAGTTTGTGCTACTACCAATGATTTTGTAAATGCTACCAATGGAGTGGAAGATGATATTGATTGGAGAACCAATAGTGGTTCAACACCATCAACAGGCACAGGTCCTTCAATGGATTTTAACCCGGGAACATCATTAGGAAAATACATGTATTTAGAAGCATCAGGATCTCCCGTTTGTGCTAGTAAAACTGCTCATTTAGTTACCCCTTGTATTGACTTAACAACAGCGAATAACCCTCAGCTAACATTTGCATACAATCTAAACGGTGCTACCATGGGAATTTTAGTGATTGATGTTTACGCTAATGGAACATGGACAAACAGCATTACGTCTCCATTAGGTGGTAATCAGGGAGCTGCATGGCAAACAACTACTGTTTCTCTTAATGCATTTGTTGGAGATATAGTAAACATCAGATTTAGAGGGATTACAGGTAATAACTGGGAAAGTGATATGGCAATTGATGACATAGCTGTTACGCAAACTGTAGGTGTTGAAGAAACAGTTTTTGGTGATATCAAAGTGTATCCTAACCCTGTTAAAAACAATTTAATTGTTGATGGCATGCAACATCATCAAGACATAGAATTAGCCATAACTGATATTGCAGGAAAACGAATTACCAATTTCAGTTCAACTAGCAATGTTAATCAAAAAGTGATAGACGTAAGTGGTTTATCATCCGGTATTTATTTCTTAAAAATTTCTAAATCAGATATGGTAAGAACCATAAAGTTTGTAAAGCAATAAATTCTTGTAATAATCCTAAAAAAAACCTCCTGATTTTCAGGAGGTTTTTTTATATGCTTTTTTGCTTAAAATGGTTGATAAACGGTTAACAAATAGCAGTAATTATCACCAATAATAATGAAATGCGTATTGCTACTTTTCTTACATTTGCATGCCTTTATTATTCACTTAAATATATTCTAAATTATGGCAGCAAATAAATTTTCGGACAGACATATCGGACCTCGTGAGGCAGATAAAAAATCTATGTTATCCTCCATTGGTGTTAACTCTATGGATGAACTTATTGGTCAAACCATACCAGCTAAAATCAGGTTGAAAAAAGAATTAGAGTTAGCTACTCCCTTAACGGAATATGAATACTTAAATCATATTGCTGCTTTAGGCGAAAAAAACAAAGTATATAAATCTTACATCGGATTAGGCTATTATAATACCATTACACCATCTGTCATCAAAAGAAATATTTTTGAAAATCCGGGTTGGTACACAGCATATACTCCTTATCAGGCAGAAATTTCCCAAGGTAGATTAGAAGCTTTATTGAATTACCAAACAACAGTAATCGATTTAACAGGAATGGAATTAGCCAATGCTTCTTTGCTAGATGAAGCTACAGCTGCAAGTGAAGCCATGATTTTAGCTTACAACAGCAGAAGTAAATCCATGAAACAAAACGATGCCAACCAATTTTTTGTGTCTGAAAACTGTTTCCCTCAAACCATAGATGTTCTGAAAACAAGAGCTACACCATTAGGTATAGAACTAATTATTGGTAATGAAGCGGACTTCTCCTTTTCAGATAAAGTATTTGGGTGTATCATTCAATATCCTGCTTGCAATGGAAACATTAATAACTATAAAGTTTTTGCAGAAAAAGCTCATGCTAACGAAAGTATGGTAGTAGTAGCAGCAGATTTGTTAAGTTTATCTTTATTAACACCTCCCGGAGAATGGGGAGCAGATGTAGTGGTAGGAACCTCACAACGTTTTGGAGTACCAATGGGATACGGTGGTCCGCATGCTGCTTTTTTTGCAACTAAAGAAGAATTTAAAAGATCTATTCCCGGTAGAATAATAGGTGTTTCTGTTGATGCACAAGGCAATAGAGCTTTAAGAATGGCGTTGCAAACCAGAGAACAACATATTAAAAGAGATAAAGCAACGTCCAACATTTGTACCGCACAAGTATTACTTTCTGTAATGGCAGGAATGTATGCAGTGTATCATGGTGCAGAGGGTATTACTGCTATTGCAAAAAACATCAATCAATTAACAGCTAAAGCTGCTACAGCTATTGATGCTTTAGGTTTAGAAAGAGAAAATAACTACTTTTTTGATACCATTACTTATAAAGTGGATAATGCCACCAAACAAGCATTAGAAAAAGAAGCATTAAATCATCAAATTAATCTTAACTTTTTCTTTGATGGAAAAATTAGTATTTCGTTTGGAGAAACTGAAACAGAAGCTAGCATTGATGAATTGATTGCTGTTTTTGAGAAGGTATTAAATAAAAAAGCTGCTAACAATGCAATAGTAGATGGTATTCCAAGTGAATTAAAAAGAACGTCTGCTTTTTTAACACACGAAATTTTTAACAAGTATCGCTCAGAATCTGATATGATGAGGTACATCAAGCGTTTAGAGAATAAAGATTTGTCTTTAACTCACTCTATGATTTCATTAGGTTCTTGTACTATGAAGCTAAATGCCGCTTCGGAATTAATTCCTTTAGGTTGGTCTGATTGGGCAAACATACATCCATTTGTGCCATTAACCCAAGCACAGGGCTATCAGGAAATGTTACAAGAGTTAGCAACAGATTTGGCTGAAATTACAGGTTTTGATGCCGTTTCTTTACAACCTAATTCGGGAGCACAAGGAGAATATGCCGGCTTAATGGTCATTCGTGCTTACCACGAAAGTAGAGGAGAGGGGCATAGAAATATTGCATTAATTCCTTCTTCTGCACATGGTACTAATCCCGCTAGTGCTGTAATGGCAGGAATGAAAGTGGTAGTTACCAAATGTGATGACAATGGAAATATTGATGTGGCAGATTTAAAAGCCAAAGCGGAAGAACATGCTGCCAACTTATCTTGTATCATGGTAACGTATCCATCTACACATGGCGTGTATGAAGAGAGCATTATGGAGATTACTGAAATTGTTCATCAAAATGGCGGACAAGTTTATATGGATGGAGCCAACATGAATGCACAAGTTGGATTGACTAATCCCGCTAATATTGGAGCAGATGTATGTCATTTAAACTTACATAAAACTTTTGCCATTCCTCATGGTGGTGGAGGGCCCGGAGTTGGTCCAATTGGTGTTGCCAAACATTTAACACCATTTTTACCTTCAAACGTATTTGTAAAAACAGGTGGAGAACAAGCCATCACTGCTATTTCAGCAGCTCCATGGGGAAGTGCTTATGTTTGCTTAATCTCTTATGGTTACATCAAAATGTTAGGAACGGAAGGATTAAGAAAATCTACTGAAGCAGCAATTTTAAATGCCAATTATTTAAAAGCAGGATTGGAAAATGATTATCAAATATTATATACCAACGAAAACGGTAGAGTAGCTCACGAAATGATTTTAGAATGCAGAGATTTTAAAGCCGCTTCCGGAGTAGAGGTGAGTGATATTGCTAAAAGATTGATGGATTATGGGTTTCATGCACCAACAGTTTCTTTTCCTGTAGCAGGAACACTAATGGTAGAGCCTACTGAAAGTGAAAGCAAAGAAGAGCTAGATAGGTTTATTGAAACCATGAAAAGCATTAAAAAAGAAGTGATGGAAATTATAGAAGGAAAGGAGGATAAACTAAATAATGTCTTAAAAAATGCTCCACATACTTCTAAAGTGGTGGTGAGCGATGCTTGGGACAAGCCTTATTCAAGAGAAAAAGCAGCATTTCCTTTAAAATGGGTAAGCGATGCTAAATATTGGGCAACCGTTGGAAGAGTGGATGACGCTTATGGCGACAGAAACTTAGTTTGTAGCTGTAATCCTATAGAAGATTATGCTGAAATTTAATGGTTAACTAAAAGTAAATC
Source organism: Vicingaceae bacterium (assembly GCA_035305805.1). GTDB lineage: Bacteria > Bacteroidota > Bacteroidia > Flavobacteriales_E > Vicingaceae > BRH-c54. The sequence continues at coordinate 8,609 of DATGOR010000105.1, forward strand.
AATAATTCAAAAAAAAGCGAGGAAATTTTTTTCTCGCTTTTTTTGTTCCACCAACATAAACTTGTTAAAAACACGTTTTTTATTGCCGGCAATTGGTCTGGTTTTAGCATTAATTTTAGCATTCAATATTTTTCTATATACATGAAGCGAATTATTTTTTTGTCGGTTTTGTTGATTATTACTTCTAGCGCATTCGTAGAACCGGTTTTTTTAGATTCAAAACCCAAAAATACCTTGCCCGACTTTGTGGTGCAGCCTTCTCAATGGGCTGATTCTTTAATAAACACCCTTACCTTAGAACAAAAAATTGGACAACTATTGATGGTGGCAGCTTATTCTAACCAAAATCAAGAACATGTTGCTAAAATTGAACAGCTTATTACCGAACATCAAATTGGAGGATTAATTTTTATGCAAGGAGGCCCGTTAAGACAGGCTAAACTGTATAATCAATACCAACAAAAAAGTAATATTCCGTTGCTAATTTCTATTGACGGTGAGTGGGGCTTAGCCATGCGACTAGATAGTACGGTAAAATATCCGTGGCAAATGACTTTGGGTGCTATTCAAGATAATCAACTTATTTACACCATGGGAAAACACATTGGTGAGCAGTGCCAACGTTTGGGTATTCAAGTAAATTTTGCTCCTGTGGTGGACATCAATGTAAACCCTAAAAATCCTATTATTAATGCACGTTCGTTTGGTGAACAAAAAGAAAATGTAGCTCAAAAAGGAATTGCGTACATGGAAGGAATGCAATCAGTAAACGTAATGGCAAATGCCAAACATTTTCCCGGACACGGTGATACTGATAAAGATTCTCATAAAGCTCTGCCGATAATCAATCACAACAAACAAAGAATGGATAGTGTTGAACTACACCCTTTTAAGGAGTTGATAAACAATAGACTGGCAAGCATGATGGTAGCTCATTTAGATATTCCTGCTTATGCAGAAGAAACAGGAACTGCCACCACCTTATCGAAAAACGTGGTTACCCACCTTTTAAAAGATACCTTGGGTTTTAAAGGATTGATATTTACAGATGCTCTTAATATGAAGGGAGTTAGTAGTTTATATCCTCCCGGCATTGTTGATGTAAAAGCATTGTTGGCAGGCAACGATGTGTTATTGTTTTCAGAAGATGTTCCTACTGCTATTGCTGAGATTAAAAAAGCAGTGCTTAATGGAGAAATTTCTGAAGAAGAAATTACGGCTCGCTGTCTAAAAGTCTTAAAAGCTAAAGAATGGACAGGGCTTCATTTAACCAATCAGGTATCAACCAATCACTTGTATGAAGAGTTAAATAAAACGAAATACGAAGCTCATAACCAACAACTTTTTCATGCAGCACTAACCGTATTGAAAAACGAAAAACAAGTGTTACCAATTAGTGTATTAGATACCTTAAGCATAGCAGCATTAAGCATTGGAAATGAAGGAGAAAATGTTTTCCAACAAACGTTACAACTTTACGGAAATATTGATGTACATGAAACAGACATGATTACTCAAAGCAATGCTACCACGTTTTTAGAGCAACTTTCTAAAAAAGAAACAGTCATGGTAAGCATCCACAAATCGGACAAACACCCTTGGAAGAAGTATGATATTGATGCAGCTACCAAAAAGCTTGTTGAAGAATTAGCACAAAAAACCAATGTTATTCTTACTGTTTTTGCTAATCCTTATAGCTTAATTGATTTCCCTGAAGCAGAAAAATGTGCGGGATTAATTATGGCGTATCAAAATAACCCTTACGCACAAAGTGGGGCAGCTCAGTTAATTTTTGGAGGCATAGGTGCCAACGGAAAATTACCTGTTAGTGTTTCTGAAAATATGCCTGTTGGTAGTGGCATAGATGTAGCTCCTATTGGCAGGTTGTCTTACGGCTTTCCGGAAGAGGTAGGAATAAATTCCGCTGATTTATTTCAAATTGATTCCATTGCTGTTTCAGGAATTAAGGAGCAAGCTTACCCCGGTTGTCAGGTTTTTGTCGCTAAAAATAACAAAGTAATATACCACAAAGCTTTTGGCTACCATACTTACGACAACAAAATTCCTACTTCGGTAAATTCAATTTATGATGTAGCTTCTGTAACTAAAATTGCTGCAAGTTTATTAGCCTTAATGCAGTTACAAGATGAAAACAAGTTAAGTTTAGACCTTAATTTGTGCGATTACTTACCTGATTTAATTCCCGACAGCTCTGAATACGGAAATCTGAATTTAAGAGAAATCTTAGCACATCAATCGGGATTACAAGCTTGGGTACCTTTTTACATTAAAACCATGCGAAAAGGAGAGTTAGACCCTGTAATTTATAGTAAAGATTCCTCTGAGTATTATCCGTATCGTGTAGCAGAAAACATTTATATCAATCAAGAATATCCCAACTATATTTTTCAACGCATACTAAAAGGACCTATAAAAACCAAGGAATACAGATACAGCGACTTGGGATATTATTTTATGATGAAAATTATTGAAAACCAAGCTCAAAAAAGCCTTTCAGACTATGTTGATAGTGTGTATGCCCAATTAGGAATGACTACCGCAGGATATCTTCCCAGAAGAAATTTTTCATTAGACAGAATAGTACCTACAGAATACGATAAAGTTTATCGCAAACAATTAATTCATGGAGATGTACACGACCCCGGATCGGCAATGATGGGTGGAGTAGGAGGACATGCGGGAGTGTTTTCTAACGCTAATGATATGGGTAAACTCATGCAAATGTATTTGAACAAAGGTGTTTATGGCGGAAAACGCTATATCAGTAAAAGTACCTTGGACGAATATATTCAATGCCAATTTTGCGATGAAAGCGACAACCGAAGAGCGGCCGGTTTTGACAAACCGGTAATGGAAGGCGGTGGTCCAACTTGTAATTGTGTTTCTTTTGATAGCTTTGGGCATTCAGGATTTACCGGAACATTGGTTTGGGCAGACCCCGTAGAACAAGTGGTTTATGTTTTTATGTCGAATAGAATACACCCTGATGCCGAAAACAAAAAACTATTGAAAATGAATATCAGAACAGATATTCAACAAGTGATTTACGATGCCATCAACAAAAATAAAAATTGGTAATTTTAACTAACCTTAAATTAATTTTATGCATCCTATGCTTAGAAATGTTTTAGCGGTAATAGCCGGATTAATCATTGGCTCAATCGTAAATATGTTGCTTATTAATATCAGCGGATATGTAATTACACCACCTGAAAACGCTGATGTAACTTCTATGGAAGGTTTAAAAAGCACCATGCACTTATTTGGTCCGGAGCATTTTTTGTTCCCTTTTTTAGCACATGCCTTAGGTACTTTTGTGGGAGCCTTTGTGGCTGCTAAAATTGCGGCAACCAATAAAATTAAGTTTGCTTTAGCTATTGGAGCTTTCTTCTTTTTGGGAGGAGCAATAAATGCTTATCTATTGCCTGCACCAATTTGGTTTTTAATTTTAGATTTAGCAGGAGCTTACTTTCCTATGGCTTATTGGGGGTATAAACTAGCTAAATAAATGAGTTTATAATAAAACTTTTCTACTTAC
>DATGOR010000106.1:0-4572 GCA_035305805.1 Vicingaceae bacterium
GGTTGCTTCCAATGGAGGTTTAACCAAAATTAATGGCAGTACTTGGCATACTTACGCTATGCAAAATTCAGGGTTGCCATTAAATTTGGTGCGTTCATTAGCGGTTGTTTCCTCTTCCAAGTTATGTATTGGTATGTCTGGTCAAGGTGTTGTGTTTTTTAATCATCAAACAGATAGTTGGACGCATTATAATTTTTCTAATTCTAATTTGTCCAACAACTATATCACCACGTTAGCTATAGATATGTTATCCAACAATTTATACATAGGTACTGAGAATGGTTTAAATGTTTATTAACATAATTTATCATATTAATAATAATTTCTTTACATTTGGTAGTTCAATTACCTATCAAACTTAAAATTAATACATTTATGAAAAAACTTATTTTAACCGCTGCAAGTCTATTTCCATTATTGACTTTTGCAGGTGGTTTTCAGCTTAACCTTCAGGGAATCAAATCTGTAGGATTGGGAGGGGCGTTTACCGGTATTGGTTCAGACGCATCAACCGTATTTTTTAATCCAGGCGGGATGAGCAACCTTAGCGGACATCAATTTAGTGCAGGATTTAACTTGGTAACGCCATCGGTATCATTGCAAACACCACAAACAGCTAATATTAATCAAACATCATCAAACGCTACTCCCATTCATTTTTATTACTCGGGGCAAATTACCGATAAAATTAATGTAGGGTTTTTAATGAATAACCAATTTGGTTCATCTTCATCGTTTGAAGATAATTGGCAAGGGAGATACATTATTCAAAACATTTCATTAAGAACTTTTATGTTTCAACCTACCGTTTCGTATAAATTGCATGAAAGAATTAGTGTTGGAGCAGGTTTTGTTTATTCAACGGGTTCTTTCAGTACAGAAAAAGCTGTGCCTGTTGGATCGGCAACAACTACCGAGGGACAAGCTCAACTAGAAGGAAGCGGAAGTGCCATGGGGTATAATATTGGTATTTTTTCTAATCTTTTTTCTATTGAAGGAGAAAGCGGAACAACAGATTTTAAATTAGGAGTGAATTATCGCTCAAAATTAGGTATTGAGTTAAATGGGGGAGAGGCTAAATTTGTTGATATACCTGTTTCATTAACCGGAAAATTTCCTAGTTCAACCAAATTTGATTCTAAACTTACCTTACCCGATGTATTTACTATTGGTTTGGGGATTAAACATACCAAAGAAAATTACTCAGTTGAATTTGCGTATGATTTAAATTGGACAGGTTGGTCATCTTACGATACGCTTTCTTTCGACTTTGAAAATGCTGATACACCAGATTCTAAAACAGTAAAAGATTGGCAAAATGTATTGACGCATCGTTTTGGTGTTGATTTTACTTACCAACAAAAATACAGTTTAAGAGTAGGAGCTTATTACGATAATTCACCCATAAAAGATGGCTATGTTAGCCCGGAATTACCGGACATCTCACAGTTAGCCTATACAGCCGGAATTTCTTACAAAATAAACGAAATGATTTCGTTGGATTTATCTTACATCAGACAGAATGCAGAAAGAGAATCTGCTTTGGTAGATGCCGGATTTACTGCAAAATACAAAAGAATTGTTAATGTTTACGGAATTGGTGTAAACGTTAAGTTTGGCAAAAACAAATCAAAAGAAGTAGAAACAACTAACGAATAAACCTTAAAAAAAATACACAGATGAAACGACCATATTAAAATCTCACTCAGAATGATGATTATATGGGAGTTACATCTGACCGAATTAATAACGATAAAAAATAAACAGATGAAAACAACAAAATATATAAGTATAGCATTAATCGGACTAACATTTGTTGCTTGTACAAAAACTGAGTTTGATGATTTTGAATCATTAAATAGTGGTACAGCAAATTTTTCTAATTACATTGCAGTTGGTAATTCATTAACACAAGGATTTCAAGATAATGGATTACACAATGAATTTAATCAACAAAACAATTCTTACCCGGCCATCCTTGCAAAGCAAATGAATACTAACTTTTTGCAACCTACTGTTTTAGGTGCGGATGGTTCTGGATATTTAAAACTAACTAGTTTAGCTCCGGATATTGACAATGTTCCTGCCGCATCCGGTTGGAATAATTGGGATAACAATAAAAAATACAATAATTTAGGAATTTCAGGTATAAGACTAACAGACTGTGTTCCAACAAATGGAAGTACATTTTCACCCACCATTAATCAGGTGATTACAAGTCAAAATCCCTATGGTAAGTTTTTAGATTTCGGTTCATTATTTTCACCGGTTACTTATTTAGAACACGTAAAAAATTCTAACGCTACTTTTTATACCTGTTGGTTAGGAAATAACGATGTGCTTGGATGGGCTACTTCCGGAGGAGATGATGGAGAGATTAATGTTGGGGGAATACCTATTCCAATTAAAACATCTGAACTTACGCCTGTTGCTGTTTTTAGAGCAAAATACGATTCTATTATGGGGGCTTTTGAAAAAATGGGAGCAAAAGGCGTTTGTGCTACTATTCCTGATGTTACTTCTATTCCATTTTTTAATACAGTAACATTAGCGGCTATTGGAGCAGAAGTATGGATTACAGAAGGTCCTTATTCTAACAACCCCGGAAATGTTAGAAAAGCTACACCGGATGACTTAATTTTACTTTCTACTAAAGATAAATTTAGTAATACCACCGGACACGGATTTGTGCAAGCTAATCCATTAACACATGAGGAAGTTTTAGACAAAGATGAGGTAGCTGTGGTAAGAAACCACACCGTTTTACTTAACAATGAAATAAAAGCTTCTGCCAATGCTCATGGTGCAGCTATTGCTGATATGCATGAGTATATGTTTAGCTTAAAATCAGGTATGACGTTTGACGGTGTTTCTTTTGATGCTAAATTTATTGAAGGAGGAGCTTTTTCTTTAGATGGTGTTCATCCAAATACTAGAGGATATGCTTTAGTGGCTAATAAGTTCATTGAAGTAATTAATCAAGCTTACGGTTCTAATTTAAGACCGGTAATGGTGCATGATTACAGAGGAATTATTTTTCCTTAAGCATCATAAAATATAAAAAAAGAGGGTGTTTTGACAAGTCAAAACACCCTCTTTTTTTTAAAACCTTCTTAATTATGAAATAGAAGCAATACTTTCAGATTTATAATCACCTCTTACTAATTTTTCTTTTACTTGTTTAAATGTATCGATGGTATATTTTACATCATCTAAGGAGTGCATAGCTGTTGGGATAAGTCTAAGCATAATCACACCTTTAGGCACTACCGGATAAACCACAATGGAGCAGAAAATGTTAAAGTTTTCTCTTAAATCAAGGATCATGTTGGTAGCTTCAGGAATATCTCCATTAAGTACAACAGGAGTAACTTGTGTGGTAGTGGTGCCGATATTAAAACCATTTTCTTTTAATCCGTTTTGCAATGCATGAGCAATTGTCCAAAGTTTTTCTCTTAACTCAGGGCTATTTTTAAGTAGTTCTAATCTTTTCATGTTTCCTACCACTAAAGGCATAGGCATAGACTTAGCAAAGATTTGAGAACGCATGTTGTAACGGAAATAATCAATTACTTGTTCATCAGCTGCTATAAAACCACCGATACTTGCCATGGATTTAGCAAAAGTGCCAAAATAAACATCAATACCGTCCTGACAACCTTGTGCTTCTCCTGTTCCTGCTCCGGTAGGTCCCATCGTCCCAAAACCATGAGCATCATCAACAAATAATCGGAAATTGAATTCTTTCTTTAAATCTATAATGGACTTAATATCGCCTTGGTTTCCAGACATTCCAAACACGCCTTCGGTAATTACCAAAATAGCTCCATTGGTTTTTTCTACCAATTTAGTGGCTTTTTGCAGCATGCTTTTTAAACTTTCCATGTCGTTGTGCTGATAAACAAAACGTTTGCCCTGATGTAAACGAACACCGTCTAAAATACAAGCATGAGATTCAGCATCATAAACAATCACATCGTTTCTATCTACCAAAGCATCAATGGCAGAAACCATTCCTTGGTAACCGTAGTTTAATAGAATGGCATCTTGCTTATGAACAAAGTCAGCTAATTGTGTTTCTAATTCTTCGTGTAAATTAGAGTTTCCTGACATCATTCTTGCTCCCATTGGGTAAGCCAATCCCCAATCTGCAGCTGCTTCTGCATCAGCTTTTCTAACTTCAGGATGATTTCCTAAACCTAAATAATTATTTAAGCTCCATTGCAACACTTCCTTACCTCTAAACTTCATTCGGTTGTTTAATTCTCCTTCTAATTTTGGAAATGCAAAATATCCGTGTGCTTCTTTAGAATACTTACCAAGCGGACCTCTGTTATTTTTTATTTTTTCAAAAATATCGTTCATATTATTTTGGTTTAATTTTGAGCGGCAAAGGTAATTCTTTCTATTGAAAAAAAAGAATTTATTTGTAGTTAGTATTTTTTGGATTAAATAAGGCTTTATAGCTGCTTTTATACACCTAGCAGCTTGACATTTTAATTACATTTATTTACCCCGCTGTGCCATTAAGATTTTTACGCTTACGCTAAAATCTAAAATGACAAGCTGCTT
>DATGOR010000107.1:0-11402 GCA_035305805.1 Vicingaceae bacterium
AGTGATGGCTGATAGTCATGGGAATATTGTTTATTTATTTGAAAGAGAATGTTCTATACAACGAAGACACCAAAAGGTAATTGAAGAAGCTCCTTCTTCGGTGCTAACACCAGAAATTAGAAAAGCCATGGGAGAAAGTGCTGTTGATGTGGCAAGGGCTTGTAATTATGTTGGTGCCGGAACGGTAGAGTTTCTATTGGAAAACAACAAAGATTTTTACTTTTTAGAAATGAATACCCGTTTACAAGTAGAACATCCTGTAACAGAAATGATTACCGGAAAAGACTTGGTAAAAGAACAAATAAATGTAGCAAGAGGCGAAAAGTTAAGCTTTACGCAAGAGGAGCTAACCATTAACGGGCATTCTATTGAAGTGAGGGTTTATGCTGAAGATCCTATGAACAATTTTTTACCGGATATAGGAAGATTAAACACTTACCAACGTCCGGAAGGAATGGGAGTGAGAGTAGATGATGGTTTTGAAGAAGGTATGCAAATTCCAATTTATTACGACCCAATGATTTCCAAATTAATTACTCATGGTAAAGATCGTGAAGAAGCCATTAACAGAATGATACGAGCTATTGATGATTATATTATCAGCGGTGTAGAAACTACTTTGCCCTTCTGTAAGTTTGCTTTACAACACGAAGCTTTTACAAGTGGAAACTTTGATACGCACTTTGTAGGAACTCACTTTACTCCCGAAAAATTATTAAATTCTTTTCCGGAATTAGAAGAATTGGCTGCTTTATTTGCTGTAAAAGCGTATGAAGAAAACGAGCAAAAACTTACCGTGAGTACTAACAAAAATGTACTTTCTAAATGGAAGTTGAGAAGGAGTTAAAAGCCCCCTAATCCCCCGAAGGGGGACTTTCTCAAACGCACTTTCCCAATTTAAACAATTAATTGTTTATTTAAATAGAGATTTTTTTCTGTTAAAATTTTTGATACAACTGCCCAATAGCAAAATCTACTGCTAATTGGGCTTTTTGATTTTTAGCCATCAGTTCAATCAATTTAAGTTGAGTAGAAATAAACCCTGTTTCACGGGCATTTACCATAAATAAAGAGCTTTCTCCGGCAGCGAACTTTTGTTTTTCTCCGTTCAATAACAATTCATAATCTTTAACCGTTCGTAAGTATATATTAGTTTGATTAAAAGTAGTGGCTAATTCATTTATAGCAGCTTGTGCTTTAAAATTCACCCCTGCCCTTTTAATGGCAATATCCAATGTAGTTTCTTGTAATTTAAGTTGAGCCAAATTCAATTCTCCTCGTTCTTTTCTTAAAAACAAAGGCATACTAAAAGCCACTCCCCAATTATAATTATTACTGTTATAATTAGAAAAAACATCGTTACCAACAGGCTCTGCTAATGCATTGTATTTTAAATTTAACATGGGCTTCAGCATTTCTTTTTTCAATCGGGTTTCCAGCTCTAATTGTTGCAATTTTACATTGTATTGTACCAACTCAGGATGGGTAAAAGCAACACTGTCTAATTGCAGCAAGACTTCATTGGCAACAGTTAACGGCTGCATATTTTCTAAAATTTCAGGTTGTAAATTTTCATCAAGTTCCAATGGAACAATACCTTTATCCCATAAAAAGACAGCTAAATATGCTGATGAATTTTTATAACTGAGGATAGACTGTTCGTAACTTACCTGTCTGTTTTGTACTTGAATACCAGCTTCAACCGTATCAATTGCAGGAACATCGCCAAAAAGTGCGTTTTGCTTAACTGCCTCCAACCTTTCAATTGCCAAACGCAAAGCTTCTTCATAAGTTTTCATAGTATGAAAAGCAGTAAACCAATCCCAATAAGCCTTACCGGCATTGTATAATAATTCATTGCATAGGTTTTGCCTTTCTGCTTCTGAACTTTTAAGGAATAATTTAGCTTTTTTCAGTTCTGCTCTTCGTTCATCAATAAACAATCCTTTACCTAGATTAATGGAGGCTCCCGCATGCCACAAACCTGCATTTGGCAATGAATTCTGTGGATTTAAAAATAAGCCATCATTTAATTGGTAACCTCCTTCCAACTCTACACCAAACCAAGTTGGAATTTTTAAACCACTATTGTTTAGATGGTAATATTCTTTATCTTCAAAATACTTTTGAGACATTTCGTAATATGCCTTAGGATCAAACATTCCCCTAGATTTTTGAAGGTAAGCATCGCCTTCTTCCAATTGAATTTCTGCTTGCATAGCTAAAGGATGATTCTTTTTAACTTGCTTCATAAAATCATTGAAGTTAAGCGTAGCAGCAGTTTGTCCTACCACTAGTGTTCCTAAGGAAAGAACAATTATTAGTACCTGATATTTTAATGTTTGTATCATTTTTTCTCCAACGCTTTAATTTCTTCAGGCGTATAAACATTTCCTTTGTAATAATCCGGAGGGAAACCATTTAAGTTACGCCATAGTTCGTACCAAATTGGCACATCTCGTAACAAAGCTATGCCGTTAGCCCCTGAGCCAACTCTAAGAGCTTCCGGCCATGGCACATCACTTTTGTCGGGAGCTACCAACATTCTATATTTACCGTTTTCACTGATAAAATTATCAATGGCAACTACTTTTCCTCCGAAAGTTCCATAAGATAAATTAGGCCATCCTGAAAATACAATTGAAGGCCAACCATCAAACATAAAACGAACTTTTTGACCTTTGCTTACCAGAGGAAGATTTACAGGTTTAACATACATTTCCACTGCCAAATCATATTTTTCGGGCATAATACTTACTACTTCTTCTCCTTCTTTGATGGTTTCTCCAATACCGGAACGGATAGCTTTGGTTACGTACCCTGTTTGTGGGGCAGTAATGTAGTACAATCCTCGTCTAACCGAATAATTCATGTATTGGTTTTGCATTTTGGTAACCATAGCTTCTGCATCGTACATGCTAGATAAGGCTTGGTACTTTTCCGATTCTGCCTTTGAAAGTTTGTCTCTAAATTGGGTAGCTATTGAACTAATTTCTACTTGAGCATTGATGTATTCATTCCGAGAGGTTAATAATTTATTTTCGGCACTAATAAGTTTAGCTTGTGTTTCTTGTAATTTTAATTTTCGTGTTTCTAAATCTGTTAATGATTTTAATCCTTGATTATATAATTCTTCTTGTCGTTCAAATTGTTTTTGAGCTATTATATAGTCGGTTTTTGCTGCTTCTAAGTTAATACTATCTGATTCAATTTTAAGTTGGGCTTGTTTTAAATAATTGTTTGCTTGTTCTGTTTTTAATTTTTGCGTTTGGATTAATGCATCAATTTGAGCATCTAAAGCTTGAATTTTTTCCATGTAAGACTTTACAGCAAACTCTTTTGATTTTATTTGTTCTTCCGTTCTATCTAATAAATTAGGGTCAAAATATTCATCTTTCATTTCGGAGATATACAAAATAGTATCCCCCTTATTTACAAAGTCTCCTTCGCGAACAAACCACTTTTCTATTTTTCCGGCTATAACCGAATTGATTGTCTGTGGACGTTGATCGGGTTGTAAAGTTGTTACATAGCCTCTTGAACGAATATTTTGAGTCCAAGGTAAAAACAACAATAAAACAAATACCACCAATAATTTAATGAGGGTTCTTGCAAAAATACGGGCAGCTTTATAATCCTTAGTTTCAGAAAAAGAGGCATAAGCCTTTTTATCTATCTTGTTGTCAATTCTATTTGAACTTAGGTTTAACATGTTTAATTTAAATTTAATGGTATAGATTGTTTAGAAAGGTTTTCTACTGTATCGAAGCCGCAATTTTTCCCGTTTTCTATCACTAACACTTTATCTAACTTTTTAGCAACTTCTAATTCATCGGTAACAACCAATACCGACCATTTTTTTTCAGCATCTAAAATATAATCTAAAAACCTTTTCTTATCCTCTAATGGCAGTTGTTTGTAGGTATCTTCCAATAGTAACAATTTTTGATTTCCAACAATAGCACGAGCTAATATTATTTTTAACCTGATGGTTCTTGGCAATCCTTTCCCTTCCGATTGTAATTCAGTATTATAACCCATTTTTTTCGATTCAATAAAATCTCTCAACCCTAAAACATCCACTGCTTCTTGTATTTCTTCAAAGGTGATGTGTTTTTTACCTAGTGAAATGTTTTCTGTGATGGTTCCTTTAAAAATATCTTCTTTAGAAAAATTATCTCCTATAATGGTCCTTAAACTTTCAATGGATATGCTCCTGATGGGATGTCCGTTTACCACAATATTTCCTTTAAAATCACCATACAAACCTGCCAATAAATGCAATAAAAATGACTTTCCTGAACCTACATTTCCTACTAAACCTATTTTTTCTGCTTTATTAATCTGAAAGTTTATGTTATTTATAACTGGTGCCGACTCATTTTTAAACTGATATGTCAGTTGACTCACTTTAATTTCCATTCCTCCATTAGGTGTAATTTTCTCTCCTTTTTCAGATTCTAATGGCAAATCCGTTACTAAGCCAATTTTTTCAACAGCTGTAAGCACATCATATATAGTTTCCATGCTAACAATAAGCTTCTCTACTGAGTTAAGGACTAATATGATGATAATTTCAGAAGCCACAAACTGACCAATATTCATTTGTTGATTGATGACTAATAAACCACCTATTAATAATAAACCGGCAGCCATAAACACCTTAAAACTAACCAAATTGATATATTGTGTCATTAATGTTTTGAAATGTGCTTTTCTAAAAAATAAATACCCTTTTACCTTTTCATCTGTTTTGGTAAGCGGCAACTCCGATTCTCCGGCAAGCTTAAAAGTAGAATTAGTTCTAGCTAACTCTTCTAACCAATGAGCCACTTCATATTTGTAAGTAGATTCTACCAAACTTGTTTTAATCCCTTTTGGAAGCGTGTATTTAAAAATTAAATATACAATGATGACTAGTACCAAACTAAACATGATAAAGAAAGGATGGTAAAGCGAAAGTAAAATCAATCCAAATACAATTTGTAAAGACGACCCTGAAAAATCTATTAAAATTTTAGCCAAGCCTTTTTGCACAGTAAGTGTATCAAAAAAACGATTTACCAACTCAGGGAAATAGTGTTTGTCAACAGCTTCAAATTTAATTCTGGGTATTCTGTATGCAAACTCAAAAGCTGAACGTGTAAATATTTTCTGCTGTAAGTTTTCTGTTATAGTAAGTTGCATAATTTGCATAATACCGGAAAAAGCTACCCCTAGAATTACAAATATCACTAGTATCACCCAAGAAGTAGAAGTTTCTCCGGCAGTTAAAAAACTAATAATTGCCTGAATGCCTAACGGAATGGAGAGCATAACAATACCATTAAACAAAGCGTAAACATAGATGCTAAAAACCTCTTGTTTATCTACTTTAAGCAAATTAAAAAATCTTCTTACAGGAGTTAGAATGTCTGTGTTTTTCATATGTAGGTATTATATTTTATTAATTCGGTCATATGGAATACGCCTTGTTATCTTTACCTCGACAAGCTCGGCACTTCGCATTAGTGTTTGTGAGCTTTTGCACGTGGCTATTTCATAAAATCTACTTTTTAATTGCTTTAAAAACTAACTCTTTATAAAATGAAGGGATTAAATCTTGTTTTTCAGAGACATCTGTTAATCGCGGTAAATGTTGAGCAAAATACCGTTGCAAGTGAGCTCCTTCAATTACTGTAGAAATAAGCATATTTGGGTATTTATAGTTTGGATTGATTTCTAAAACTATATCACTAATTCGAGCAACTAACTGCTTATGTGCCAAATACGCCCCTATTTTATTGTCCTCATCTACTTCTTTGGTAAGGTATGCTTTTGCTGATTCTGCTATTACAATTTGATTAAGCTTATTTTCATTAATGTGCGGAAAAATCTCATCATTTCCCACTTCTTCTACTAGTATTTGTATGGCTTTCTCCAAACGTTTTTCCGGTGAAGTGATGTTTGCCAACCCAAACACAATTTTATACTCCATCCATACCCAATACCAAGATGTAATGTAGAGTAATAATTTATGCTTACTCTCAAAATACCTATAAATAGAAGCTTCCGTAGATTTTATTTGATTGCCTAACTTTTTAAAGGTAAACGCCTCAAACCCGACATCATTAATTAACTCAATGCTCCCTCTAATGATTTTTTTCCCCAACTCGCTGGATTCAGGGTTTTTTAAATAAATCTTTTCGTTAACCGCAATATTAATATTCGATAGTATTTGTTTCATTTTTACTAGTTTTGATTACAAATTTAATAGTATTACTATTATGTTGTTTTAAAACAACATTAAAACATTCTTAATAATTGTTAAGAAAGTATTTTACTAAATAAAAATGAATGTTTAAATTTTCAATTTACGCCAATTCCCCTTGCGTAAATACCAAAGTGAGAAAGCCCCGAGTAATGCAAAATAAATAAACTCGGAACACCATACAACAGGTAATGAAGCTTCAAACTTAATAGCTACCAAATAAGCAGCTACCAAATAAATAGAAATAGTAGAAGCTTCTATTAACAAAGACATTTTGGTGTTGCCTGTTCCGGAAACAGCATTAAAAAGAATAAAAGCGACACAAAAAAAGAACATGGTTAGATTGATTATTTTTAATGTAGGCAAAGCATTGATAATCAGCAGTTCATCATTGGTATAAAATCCAATAATTTCCTCTCCAAAAATTAAACTTAATAATCCCAATACAAAAGTGGAAACGATGCTTAGTATAATAACTCTTTTTACCAAAGTAAGCACTTTGAAATCTCTTTTTTGTCCGATTAAATTACTTACCAATGAGTTAGTAGCAGCACTAAATCCAAACAAAGGAATCATTAGCACCATATATATGCTTCTGATAATATGAGAGATAGCCAACTCTATTTCTCCCATTTTTTCAATAATCATAAAGAAAATAAACCACGAACTTATTGCCAGAAAGTTTTGAAGCATGATGGGGCTTCCAATAGAAGTAATCTTTTTAATCAGCTCTATATCCGGTCTGTGAAATTGGAACAATTTGAATTGTCCTACATATTTACTTTTGTAGGAATAAATTGTTAAATATAAAAATGCTGCAAACTCTGCTAGCACCGATGCTAATGCTGCTCCTTTAATACCCATTTGAGGGAATCCATAATGCCCAAAAATAAGCGCATAATCGAGAAACACATTAATTACCATCATTATAATAGTGGTATGCGTAAGTACTTTGGTGTTAGCTGTTCCTAAGTAAAAAGCTATGAATACAAAATTTAGAAAATGAAATAAGACTCCCAACGAACGGTAGTTAAGAAAATCTACAGTTGCTAAATAAATAGCCTCTGAACTGGTAATGGTTTTTAAAAATACGGGGGCTATCCAATGTAAAATAACAAATGTAAAAACTGCTATAACAGCTAACAAATACAAAGTTTGATCGAATACTTTACCGATGGAAGTATAGTCTTTTTCACCGTTTCTTCGTCCAATAATAATCTGAGCTCCCGTACTTAACCCAACTCCGGTAAGTATGAGTATAAAATAAAAAATTCCTGCGTTGCCTGCTGCTCCCAAGGCAATGTGGTTAAGCTGACCTAAAAAAATGGTGTCCGTTACGGTAATTACATTAAGTGCTACGTTGCTTAATATTATAGGAAGAGCTATTTTCCAGATGCTGGAGTAGTTAATTTTTACTTTCAATGTGATTAGTGTTGGAAAAAACTAAAATTGACATTACCGTATTTTCGATGTTGAAAAAAGTGGGAATGTTCGGCAAAATTAACAAACTTATCGTGTTCTACAATCAACCAACCATTAGGCTTTAACCAATTGTTTTTAAAAACTAAATCGGGTAGTTGTGTTAATTCTTTAAGTTGATAAGGTGGGTCGGCAAAAATGACATCAAAATCCTGAAATGGTTTATTGAGCAAGCGAAAAACGTCTTGTTTGATTACTTTTATTTGTTTTAACTGCAATGCTTGTGATGTTGCTTTTACAAATCTTATGCAGCCACTATTGGCATCAACACTTACCACTTCTTTGGCATTCCTGGAAGCAAATTCATAAGAGATATTCCCTGTTCCGCAAAATAAATCGAGCACCTGTAATTGAGGTATGTCAAACTCATTTTCTAAAATATTAAACAATGCCTCCTTGGCAAAATCTGTGGTAGGTCTTACCGGCAGATTTTTAGGTGCATGCAGCGTTTTCCCTTTATATGTCCCACTAATTATTCGCACAAATATTGTTGGAAAATGGAATAATAATATGCCGGAGCAATTTCATCAAAAACATAACTCAATTGGAGTGATGGATTAGTAGTTAAGTTTTCTTTTTCTACAAAAGTAACTTGATGAATATAAGTGTTTACCAATGTGAATATGGCAGAATTTTTTTCTACCTCTCCCAACAACCTGATGTTTACTTTTTGATGATCGATATTTTGTTGGTCTAATACAAAAAGTAAGTAATAAATAAAATCTTCACTGGTTTGGTAAGTAAACGAATTATATAATACCAGTTTCTGTGCTTTGGTAATAATGATTTGAAACGAGCCTGGTAGTACATGTACATCAATACCAGCCATAACTCCTGAATTCTTAGCATGGAGCAGCGATGCCGAAATTAGTGATGTAGAAAAATGATAGAATTGCTTGTTTTTAATAGCATCAAAGCAATTGGCTACTATTTCTGGAACGCTGTAAACGTTTACGGCAGACAGGCTTAGAAATTTATCGGTAAAGTATAAATCTGTATCGTTGGGTGTAAAATTAAATTGATGTATGGCAGCCATATCTTCTTTACTAAACAAAGCAGCCGGGATGATAGTCGCACGGTTGTTAACCATTGCAATATTGACCGACAAAAAAGAAAGTTGGAACCAAGCATCTGTTTCCATCAACTTTTTTAGTTTTTCAGAAAGAGCATGGTCAGTATAAACATCCGCTAATAAATATACTTTTAAAGCTGTAAAAGTAGTTGAAGTGGTATCGAACACTAACAATTTTACATCATAATGACTTACCTGAAGGTATAATCTGCATTTATTGGCTTTACTTTCAGAAAAGGATTTATCTGCTAGTGCTATGTGAGATTTTAATTCCAAGTTTATAAGTGTTATAAAACAAAAAATGAGTTTGATGGTGTCAAACTCATTTTCAATAATTTAAAGTGCGTTGTTATTTCCAGTTTCCATTAGTGGTTGGTTCTTCCATAGATCCTACCGCAATATAAGCATCTAAATCAACTCCTTCATTTTTTAAATCCAACCCATTATAAACGTTTTTATAAGGAGTTTTTACTTCAAAAACTTTTACCATTACTTTACCTTTTTCAATTTCTCCTGCAGCAATCTCAAATTCTACTCCATCAGAATAAGGTACAATGTTCATGTCTTTAACGATTTTATCAAAATCTTCTTTAAACAACTCCTGACGAACAGGCACTTTGGTTGTATCTCTAACGATAATTCCTAACTCTAATGCTCTAGCTTCTTGACCAAGTAAACTATCAGGTACTTCTCCTTCAGAGTAAACAATAATTAAAGAATCGTTATTTAAAAAGTCTAAAAGTTGATTAAAACTACCGGCATATTCTCCTTTTAGTTTTTTGTACTCAATTTGTGCATCTCTAATTTTTTCTAACTTCGTTTGAACTACTTTATTTCTTTTCTTAATTTCTTTTTCTAATTCAATTTTACTTTGAATAGAATCATAATTCATATAAGCTGCCACAGCAATAAGTGCAACAAATACTAATTTAATAACATTCAATAGCATTGGAGACAATCCAACAAATACATATTTTGATAAGAAATATAAAGCTACAGCTCCTAAGATAATTATTATAAGTAATCCCATATTTAATTATTTAAACGAATTTTGGAAACAAAACTACTATTTTTTTTATTGAATAAGTAACTGCGAATTTAAAATTAATATTGTAGTAATATTGTTTTTTAGTTCAGCTTTTTTATTTTTCTTCCATGCACAACCAATTTTATCAATTGCTTATACATCATTTTGGCTTTACTCCTACTACCAACCAACAAAAAGTAATGGGAGCGCTAACCGATTTTGTATTTTACCCGCAAAAAAGACCTTTGTTTGTGCTAAAAGGTTATGCCGGAACAGGAAAAACCTCCATCATTGGTGCATTGGTAAAAACCCTGCCTCATTTTAATTTCGATTCGGTTTTGCTGGCTCCCACCGGAAGAGCTGCCAAAGTATTGGCTAATTATTCGGGGAAACCTGCCTTTACCATTCATAAAATGATTTACCAACTAAAAAGCACGGGAGACGGCTACATGCGTTTTAGTATTAAAGAAAATAAGTTTAAAAACACCTTGTTTTTAGTAGATGAGGCCTCTATGATTAGCAATACCGGAAGTTTAACCAATAGCAGCTGGGGGCAGCAGAAAGGCTTGTTAGACGATTTGTTGGAATTTGTTTATCAAGGCGTTAATTGCAAGTTAATTTTTATTGGAGACACTGCCCAGCTACCACCTGTAGGTATTGAAGAGAGCCCTGCGTTAGATGAGGATTTATTACATAAAGATTATTATTTGAATCCTGAGTTTTATGAGTTAAACGAAGTGGTGCGTCAGGCAGAGGATAGCGAAATACTTACATTGGCTACGTACCTACGAAACAAAATCACTATTCAAGAAATGATGCTTCCTCTTTTTCCTGAATGGAACAATACCACAGATGTAAAATCCATCAATGGTATTGAGCTAGAGGATGAGTTAAACGATGCTTACAGCAAATACGGTGATGAAAATGTAATGGTAATTTGCCGAAGCAACAAACGAGCTAATTTGTTTAACTTGCAAATAAGAGCAAGAATACGATGGTTAGAAGAAGAATTGGCAACAGGCGACTTTATGATGGTAGTAAAAAACAACTATTTTTGGTTGGACGATGTTTCCAATGCCGGATTTATTGCTAACGGAGATATTATTGAAATTCAAAAAATACGAGGTTTTGAAGAAAAACACGGCTTCCGTTTTGCCACTGTTTCAGCACGATTACTCGATTATCCCAACGAACCGGAGCTGGAAGTTAAAGTTATTTTAGAAAGTATTTTATCCGATTCTCCTTCCTTAGCTCCTGCTAAATTTAAAGAACTCTATGAAGCAGTTTCTGAAGAATACAGCTACGAACCCAACAAAAAGAAACGTAACGAACTTATTAGAAAAGACCCTTACTACCAAGCATTGCAAGTAAAATTTGCCTATGCAGTTACCTGTCATAAATCACAAGGCGGACAATGGGATGCTGTTTTTGTAGAACAAGGCTACCTTACCGAAGAAATGATTTCGGTAGAATATCTTCGTTGGCTATACACAGCCGTAACCCGTGCAAAAAAACAATTGTTTTTAGTTAATTTTAATCCTGCTTTTTTTGAAAACCAACCAACAGAGTAAGTA
>DATGOR010000108.1:0-3723 GCA_035305805.1 Vicingaceae bacterium
AATAAAGGTTCTATAACGAAGATAGTATCACCTTGAACAGCATTAAAATCGTACAATAAATTGAATTTATTATATTTATATAAGTAAACTTTATTAGAATCAGAGTAAATAAATTCATAACCTAAAAAAATAGAGTTGCTACTTGATTGGTAATGCGTTTGACTTAACTTTTTTGCATTCTTTCCTAGAATTATAGTGTCTTTGACAGATTCAATTAAAATGTAATTTTGATTAAACGGAGGAGATGTTTCAGTATAACTATAATGCCAAGTTGCTCCTACAGGAGCAAAATCTTGTCCGTAAACAATAAAATGAATACTAAAAAAGATATATAGAATTAATTTTAACTTGCACATGGTTACGAATGTACAATAAAATAAAGTAACATCCAAATATTTTTACACTGATAAACAGTGTCTTACGCGTTTGTATTAAGAATTATAAGTAGAAATACTTAGTTTTTTATCAACATCTCTTTCTCTTCTGCAAAATTGAGTTGAGGAAATTGAGTAACCAGCTCTTGAATAATATCCAATTGTTTTTGTATAAAAGCTTGATGCTTTTCGCTGTAAAAATCGAATGGTCGATGGGCAGCAGCCTGTTGTATTTTGTCTATTTTATACAGAATATTTTGGGTTTCATCATCTAAATAGGTGCTTGAAAATTTTTGCCAAACATAGTTTACTGCTAAATCTGTTGGGTGGACTAAATCGTCTTTAAAAAAACGATAATCACGTAATTCGTCCATTACAATTTCATAAGCTGGAAAATAAGAGCAGTTATCAAACTTTTCGGTGAGTTCTTTTACAGCTAAATGCAATACCGCTTTGCTTAAGTTGTTTTCCCATAAACCATCTTTTATATGACGCACAGGGCTAACAGTAAATACCAATTCAATTGCCGGATTTACCTCCTTTATTGCTTTAATGCACGAGTGAAATGTTGTAACTATTTCATCTACCTCAAGCAATCTTTTGGTAAAATACTTTCCGGGGATTTTATGACAATTAGCCACCAAACCATGCTCTATGTGTTCGTAAACCCATGCCGAGCCAAAAGTAATCACCAAATAATTGGCTTCTTGAAGTTGCTTATTGGCAGTTAATATCGCATTATTAATAGAGTTTAAACAACTATTTTTATCGCTGCTTGAAAAACGTCCGTGATGCTGTAAACTCAACCATTTTTCATTAAAAAAAAGCAAATCTTCTTCTATAAAACTTTTCTTGTTTAAAATAAGATTTAAACTGTTTGCAATAGATAACGGGTTATAAATTATTCCAAAAGGGTTTACCAATGTATTGAATTTATAATGTGCCAATAAGTTACCTATGCTTTCGGCAAAACAAGACCCTGTAATGAAAATAGCATCATCAAGTGTTATGGGCTTTTTGGCTTTTGGAATAGCCACCTTGGTGGAAAAATTCATATTGGTTTTATTTGCGATAAATCCAGTACTCAGGATTAAGTTTGGTCATTCCTTTCCATATCTCTATGTGCATGGAACTCTCTTTATTCCCATCTTTTATAATTATTCCTAAATCTTGTTTGGTAGTAACTTTATCTCCTTTTTGTACAAAAACATCACTTAAATATGAATACACCGATAAATACTCTCCGTGTCTAACCATCACTACTTTTCCTTCACCGGGTATAATGGCTACAGAACTTACTTCGCCATCAAAAATTGCCCTGGCTTTGGCTTCTGTAGTAGTGCTGATATCTATTCCATTATTATTGACTACAATTCCGGGTAAGACAGGGTGATTGTGCTGACCAAATTTTCCTGTAATTACTCCTTCTACTACCGGCCAAGGAAGTTTTCCTTTATTGGCTTCAAAAGAATTGGAAAGCTTTTGAGCTTCCGGAGTCATAGGGAAACCCTTAGAACTTGTGCCGGCTTTTTTAGCAGCCTCTTTGGCTTTTCTTATCTCCTCTTCAATGATTCGTTGTATGGCTTTTTGTAGCTTAGCGGCAGCTTCTTCTTTCTTTCGGAGCTTATCTTTTAGCTCTTGCTCTTTCCCTTGTAGTTTATTAATAACTGTTTCCTGCTGGGTTTTTTCTACTGCCAATTTGCTTTTTTCTTGTTCTTCTAACGATAGTAAGGCGGCTTTTTCTTGTTTGCTATTAGCCAAATCTTGATTTTTCTTTTGCAAATCTTGCTGCGTTTTTACAATTAATGCCGCCTGAGATTGACGATAAGTAGTATATTGTTGAATGTATTTTAATCGTTTGTAAGCCTGATTAAAACTTTCTGAAGCCAACACAAACATCATTTTATCTTTGTTGCTTTTATGAGTAAAAGCATAATAAATCATTTTAGCATATTCCTTTTTCAATTGCTCTAAATCATCTTCCATTGCTGCAATGATGGCTTCATTTTCACTAATTTTTTTATTAATTAACCTCATTTCGGCATGAATAGTAGCAATTAGGTTAGAACGGGCATTAATCTTACTTTTCAATTTAAGTAATTGCTCGTAGGTCAAAGCTTTGTTTTTCTCGGTTTCCTTGAGCATACCGTTTATCAAAGTAATCTCTTTGTTCAATTCCTTTTTTCTTTTTTCCAATTCCGATTTACTTTGGGCAAACAAAGGACTACCGGCTGAAATGAACATAACAGTCAATAAAAGAATGAGAAATGGGTTAGCGTACTTCAATCGGTTCATATTTAGGAGGAATTTTAAAAATAAACGATACGTTTTCTTTTTCAGTACTTACTTTGGTGTATTCAATGGCAACATTGATATTTTTATCGGAAATTAATGTTAAGTCAATTAAATAAGGAAATAATTGTTGGTCGGGAAGAGCGGTAAAATTAGTGTTTTTACTAAGCAATGAATGATCTGATTTTGGAGCAGATAATACTAATTCAATAATTTTAAAATTTTGATGCGACAACCACAAAGCTTGAGTCAGTTCTTTCAACTTATTTTTATCCTTACGCAAGTCTTTTTTCACTTTTCTTTTTTTCTCTGTACTAATGTAATAAGCGTGCTTCTTTTTATCTACATTGGCAATAATGTCTTTAGAATCTTTTTCAAAATCGATGCTATTTCCAACCAAAATGGCTTCTAACATTTGGTAGTCTAAATCGGTGCCAAATTTATCATTAATATAATCAAAAGTACCAATAAAATACTGTTTATCAATACGATTTAAAAACATCACGCTATCTTGAGTTATCAACACTCTAGCCATTTCTATTCCAAGTAGGGGAGTAATAGAAACCCAAATGGCACTATCTTTTTTTACCCGCAAATGCGTTTTAAAATTCGTTTCAGTTTCATCCACATACTTTACTGAAGCTTTAGCAGTTAGCACATCAAATTGAAACTCATTTTTTTCTAAACTATCTATTAAATTTTTGTCGGAAATATGTGGAATTCTTCCAAAATCGGTTGACACCGTTTTTTGTCTGGATTTACACGCAAAAAGACTTATGACCACCAGTAAAGAAAAATATACTAATCGGTTACTTTTATTCATACAATTTACCTTCTTCAATTTTTTTGTTCAACCACTCCGAACCTTCTCCTTGTTCTTTTGCTTTTTTCCATTGTTCCAATGCCTTTTCAGGTTGGTTGAGTTGATATAAAACATCTCCGTAATGCTCTAAGATTACGGCATTATTACTTCCCCCGGCTTTTAGGGCTTTTTCCAACCAATCTTTTGCCTGAACATATTTACCTTGCTTGTACAGAATCTAAGCATACGTATCCT
>DATGOR010000109.1:0-2813 GCA_035305805.1 Vicingaceae bacterium
ATCGTTATAACTGCTAAAGGAAAAGAAATTAAAGCTGGGTTTTCTAATTTATGAATAGCATTTGCAGGATCTAAACCATAACGATCCCACATTGTAGGAGAAGTAAGAATGATTGCTAATGATGAAACGATACCCACAACAATAGAAGATGCAATCCCTTTTGCAGAAGTTTTTTCCCAGAAAAGAAGGAATAGTATTGCTGGAAGATTTGCTGAGGCAGCAATAGCAAATGCCCACCCTACCAAAAACGACACGTTCATTCCTTTGAAAGCCATCCCTAAAGCAATTGCAAACACACCTACAACTAAAGCTGAAATCTTTCCAACTTTCACCTTTTTATCATCCTTAAGATCCATTTTCAAGTATACATCCATAAAATCATGAGCTATTGCACCAGAAGAAGCAACAATTAAGCCGGCAACCGTACCTAAAATAGTTGCGAAAGCAACTGCTGAAATCAAAGAAAACAGAACTACTCCAAAGGCATGTGCAAGAAGCGGTGCTGCCATATTGCTTGATTCTACATCCATTACTCCATTTACCGCTGCTCCCAAACCCATATACAAAGTGAGAACGTAGAAAGCACCTATTCCGGCTACAGCAAGAATAGTGGACTTTCTGGCATCTCGTGATGATTTAACTGTATAATACCGAATTAAAATATGTGGCAATGCTGCTGTACCTAAAAATAATGCGAGCATTAAAGAGATAAAATCAAGCTTACTCCAGATACTGGATCCTTTTCCGATTTTATATTTCAAACCCGGGAGCATAAAGTCTTTTCCGGAAGTTATATTCTGATAGTAAAGAGAGACTTCTTCACCATTATCTGAAAATTCAGATTTAGCAAAACGAACCAATTCGCTTTTTTCTATGATAGACAAATACTCTAAGGGACCAACAGGACCAGTTTTCTCTACTTCCTTTCCATCAACAATGATTTTACTCAAATGACCTACTTGAAAGAAATTAGCATTCTCTTTTGGCTCTCCATTATAAAGTTGAACTCCCCTTTTATCTTCTGTAATAGACAAAGCTTCTTTAAGCATATAGCTCTGATTGCTTTCTACCAAATTGAACCACCTGGCAATTCCATCCTTTTCCAGCTTAACAAAATCCTTTCCCTTCACTTCTACCTGAGAAACTACATCCCAATCGGCTACGCTAACTACTTCCCTATCATTCATTTCTGGAGATAACTCCATAAATTGATGATAGTCCTGATTTTTATGATTAGGATTAAGAGTGAAACCATTCTTTAAAATATAAACGGTAAGAATGGTAGATAATATAATCAGTAAACCTCCTTTTAAAAACTGAACATAAGTAGTTGATGTCATGCCTGCACTAGCAACGATAACGATCACAATAACTCCAACTAATAATACACCAACCCAATGTGGTAATCCCAATAAAGGTGTTACCAGATCACCTGCACCAACCATTTGCGGAATCAAATAAAAAATAGAAATAATCAACGTACTGAAAGACGCAGCCAAGCTAATAGCTCTAGAATTAAATTTCGAATTCAGGGCATCGGTAAAGGTAAATTTACCAAGCTTCTTAAATGGTTCAGCAATTAGAAAAAGTGCTACTACCCATCCGGCCAAAAATCCTATAGCATATAAAAACCCATCAAATCCAGAAACTGCTATCATGCCACAGATTCCTAAAAAGGAAGCAGCAGAAAGATAATCACCCGCGAATGCAATTCCATTTATAGTCCAATGAATTTTACCGCCAGCGGCATAATAAGAAGATGCAGAAGTTGTTTTTCTTGCAAAATAAAAGGAAAGACCCAATACTAAACCAACGAAGAAAACAAAGAAAATGAGTGCGGTATAAGAAACATCATATATCATAGCGGCCCCTCCTTTCTATCTCCTTCTTTACCATTCATATCATCCTCATAACGAGAGCATAAAAAATTATAAAGAATACCTAAAAGTACAGCAAACAAAATAAGTCCCACACCATAAAAAATAGCCAGATTTATACCTCCAATAACTTCATAGGCTAATAATTCATAATTTAGAACACCAATTGCAACGAAACCGGCATAAAAAAATAGATAAATAAAAAAGAACCTTATGCCTAGCTTAGCTTTTTTTTTCGATGCCAGATCTTCTTCAGGTTCAGGTGGTAATTTTTGAAACGTATGCATTTTAAATGAATTGGTTTAATTGATTACTTTAAGAAATTTCACTTTAGGTTTATAGAAGCGAAGTTAAAATTGAAATTAATGCTAATATTTCAATTATCCACTCGTTTACTAAAATAATAAAAAAAATGTTTTCAACCAGTTCACTCTTTAAAATAAAAAAGCCACTGATAAATCAGTGGCTTTAATTGTATACTTTATTAAGTTTTTAACGAGAGCAGTCTGCTGTCCACGTTCCATTTTCATTTGAAACTAAGACATTTAAGGAATGAGCGGTAACAGAAATCCCGGTCAACCCTTCACCTACACTTACATAGGTGTTATCATCTCCTTTTTCAAATTTAACACCTTTTATATTGGGGATTCCACTTCCAAAATCGAATGTGTAAGAATTGCCCACTTTGACCACGGTTACTCTTCCATCTGTGTCAGAAGTTAGATCTTCACCATCAGTGTAAGAGATCGAACCTTTATAAGTTCCCACAAAAAAGTCTGACTCTGCAGGACTCTTATCCTTGCTACAAGAAACCATAACCATCATTACGGCAACAATTAATGCACTCCACACTCCAACTTTCTTTTTCATAATCTTTTATTTTACAGTTTAACTAATTTTATTATAACCTCAAAAAAACAATGATTATGCCAAATC
>DATGOR010000110.1:0-15085 GCA_035305805.1 Vicingaceae bacterium
CCGCTCTTTTTTTTGTTTTTTTTCTATGTCGGTTATCAGCCGATGTAGCTCAGGGGTAGAGCACTTCCTTGGTAAGGAAGAGGTCACGGGTTCAAATCCCGTCATTGGCTCTTGATTTGAATGACAAAAAAGAGTTGGATAAGTAAGTAAATAAATAAGTATAAATAATTAATTAAAAACAAAATAAACCTAGAAAATCATGGCTAAAGCGAATTATGATCGTTCCAAACCACACTTGAACATCGGAACAATTGGTCACGTTGACCACGGAAAAACTACTTTAACTGCAGCTATAACTACTGTATTGGCAAAAAAAGGTCTTTCTGAATTGAGAGATTTCTCGTCAATCGATAACGCTCCGGAAGAAAAAGAAAGAGGTATTACTATTAATACTTCACACGTTGAATATCAAACTGAAAACAGACACTACGCTCACGTTGACTGTCCTGGTCACGCGGATTACGTTAAAAACATGGTAACTGGTGCTGCTCAGATGGATGGTGCTATCTTAGTGGTTGCTGCTACAGATGGACCTATGCCTCAAACTAGAGAGCACATCTTATTAGGTCGTCAGGTAGGTATTCCTAGAATTGTTGTTTTCATGAACAAAGTTGACTTGGTTGATGATGCTGAATTATTAGAGTTAGTAGAAATGGAAATTAGAGAGTTATTATCATTCTATGAATATGATGGTGATAATGCTCCTGTAATTGCTGGTTCTGCTCTTGGTGCTTTAGAAGGTGATCCAAAATGGGAAGAAAAAGTGATGGAATTAATGGCTGCTGTTGATGATTACATCGAATTACCTCCAAGAGACATTGATAAGCCATTCCTAATGCCTGTTGAAGATGTGTTCTCTATTACTGGTAGAGGAACTGTTGCTACCGGTAGAATTGAAACTGGTGTTATCAACTCTGGTGAAGCTGTAGATATCTTAGGTATGGGTGATGAAAAATTATCATCAACTGTAACAGGAGTTGAAATGTTTAGAAAAATATTAGATAGAGGTGAAGCTGGAGATAACGTAGGTCTTTTATTAAGAGGTATCGAGAAATCTGATATCAGAAGAGGTATGGTAATCGCAAAACCAGGTTCAATTACTCCTCATACTGAATTTAAAGCTGAGGTTTACGTATTGAAAAAAGAAGAAGGTGGACGTCATACTCCATTCCAAAACAAGTACAGACCTCAATTCTATTTAAGAACAACTGACGTTACAGGAGAAATCTACTTAGAAGAAGGTAGAGAAATGGTAATGCCAGGTGATAACGTAACAGTAACAGTTAAATTAATTGTACCTGTAGCGTTAAACAAAGGATTAAGATTTGCGATTAGAGAAGGTGGTAGAACTGTAGGTGCTGGTCAAATCACTGAAATCATTAAGTAATTTCTTAAATAGATTTTCTTAATTAATTATTAAAGGTATCCACACTTTTGAGTGGATACCTTTCTTGACTTTATTTTATAAGTATATTGTTTTAAAAATAAAAGAATATACTTTTACGGGTGTAGCTCAATTGGTAGAGTAGTGGTCTCCAAAACCATTGGCTGGGAGTTCGAGTCTCTCCACCCGTGCTGAGAATAGAAAAACATTATGGCTAAAATTGGAAATTATATAAAAGAATCAACAGACGAATTGCTGCATAAAGTTTCGTGGCCGACATGGAATGAGTTGCAAAGCAGTTCAGTGATTGTTTTAATTGCATCGGTAATATTTGCATTAATCATATTTGTGATGGATAGTACTTTTAGCAGATTGATGAAAGAAATTTATAAGTTATTTTGATTACTATGGCAGAGAATACAAAAAAATGGTATGTCGTTAGAGCGATAAGTGGTAAAGAAAATAAAATCAAAAAGTATATTGAGGATGAAGTGCATAGAAATGGTTTGAGCAATAACTTATCACAAATTTTAATACCAACTGAAAAAATATTTCAAATAAGAAATGGAAAAAAAATCAGTAAAGAAAGAAATTT
The DNA here is from genome assembly GCA_035305805.1 of Vicingaceae bacterium. Lineage (GTDB taxonomy): Bacteria > Bacteroidota > Bacteroidia > Flavobacteriales_E > Vicingaceae > BRH-c54. The sequence goes on from DATGOR010000110.1 coordinate 1,980, forward strand.
TTTTCCGGGATATATTTTAATTGAAGCTGATTTAAGCGGAGAAATGCCTCACGTGATTAGAAATACTAATGGCGTAATTGGATTTTTAGGAGCTGAAAAAGGCGGAGATCCATTACCTGTTAGAATGGCTGAGGTAAATAGAATTTTAGGGAAAGTGGATGAATTGGCCGATAGCGAAGAAGAAATTACAATACCATTTGTAGTTGGAGAAAGTGTAAAAGTAATAGATGGTCCGTTTAACGGATTTACAGGTACTATTGAAAAAATAAATGAAGAAAAGAGAAAATTAGAAGTGATGGTTAAAATTTTTGGAAGAAAGCAACCATTAGAGCTAAGTTTCTTACAAGTTGAAAAAGAAAGTTAATAATTAAAGTTGTAATTAATCGTACAGACTCAATCCAAAATAATGCTTCCAATTGAGCGAGTACAAATCTAAATAGTAATAAATATGGCTAAAGAAGTAAGTGGATTAATTAAATTACAAATCAGAGGAGGAGCCGCAAACCCATCACCACCAGTAGGACCTGCATTAGGTGCTAAAGGTGTTAATATCATGGAGTTTTGTAAGCAATTTAACGGAAGAACTCAAGATAAAGCCGGAAAAGTATTACCGGTTGTTATTACAGTTTACTCCGATAAATCTTTTGATTTTGTAATTAAAACTCCCCCTGCAGCTGTTCAATTAATGGAAGCCGCTAAGTTGAAAAAAGGTTCTTCAGAACCTAATCGTCAAAAAGTGGGCACTGTTTCTTGGGATCAAATTAAAACAATCGCTGAAGACAAAATGCCTGATTTGAATTGTTTTAAAATAGAGTCTGCAATGAAAATGATAGCAGGTACTGCTAGAAGTATGGGGATAAAAGTAAGCGGGACATTTCCTGCACAAAATTAATTTTATTAAATAATTGTATCAGCAATGGCTAGATTAACAAAAAACATGAAAGAAGCTTTATCTAAAGTAGATACTGAAAGGTTATACAATTTAGATGAGGCAACGAAGCTTGTTAAGGATATTTCATATACAAAGTTCGATGCATCTGTTGACATTAGTATTAGATTAGGCGTAGATCCTCGTAAGGCCAATGAAATGGTTAGAGGAACCGTAGCACTACCTAATGGTGTTGGTAAAGATGTTAAAATTTTAGTGTTATGTACTCCTGACAAAGAGGCTGAGGCTAAAGAAGCTGGTGCTGACCATGTTGGTTTAGACGAGTATATTGATAAAATCAAAGGCGGATGGACTGACATAGATGTGATTATAACAATGCCAAGTGTTATGGGTAAAGTAGGTGCTTTAGGTCGTGTTTTAGGACCTAGAGGGTTAATGCCTAACCCAAAATCAGGTACTGTTACAATGGACATAGGAAAAGCCGTTCAAGATGTTAAAGCAGGTAAAATTGATTTTAAAGTAGATAAATTCGGAAACGTTCATACTACCATAGGTAGAGTATCTTTTGAAGCTGACAAATTAGCTGAAAATGCTACTGAACTTTACCAAACTATTTTAAAATTAAAACCGGCTTCAGCAAAAGGAACTTATGTGAAAGGAATCACATTATCCAGCACAATGAGCCCGGGCGTTAAGGTTGAACCTAAATCATTTTAAGTTTAACAAAGTATTTAATTTAACCTAAAAGCAAAATGACAAAAGAAGAAAAAAGTCAGTATATCGATGTTTTAACTGAGAAGTTAAACAACGCTAATATTTTTTATTTAGCAGATATCGCTGGTTTAAATGCCGAAACAACTTCTAAGTTAAGAAAGTCATGCTTTCAAGGTAACATTCAACTCGAAGTAGTAAAAAATACGCTTTTAAGAAAAGCATTCGAAAAAGCTGAAAAAGACTATGAAGGTTTGTATGATTCACTTAAAGGGAATACATCAATTATGTTTGCAGAAGTTGGAAACGCACCTGCAAAAGTGATTAAAGAATTCCGTAAAAAAAGTGATAAACCGTTATTGAAAGGTGCTTTCATTGAAGAAGCAATTTATATTGGCGATAACTCTTTAGATGCTCTTGTAAGTATTAAGTCTAAAGAAGAACTTATCGGAGATATCATTGCATTGCTTCAATCTCCTGCGAAGAATGTTGTATCTGCACTTAAATCTAGTGGAGGTGGTAAACTGGCAGGACTAGTAAAAACTTTATCAGAACGTTCTGAATAATAATTAACTAAAAACAAACAATTAATATTAATTTAAATTTCTAAAAATAAACAAAAATGGCAGATTTAAAAAAACTTGCAGATGAGTTAGTAAACTTAACTGTGAAAGATGTGAACGAATTAGCTAACATACTTAAAGAAGAATATGGTATCGAACCTGCTGCTGCAGCTGTAGCTGTTGCAGGTCCTGCTGCTGGTGGTGGTGAAGCTGCTGCTGGTGAAGAAAAATCAGAATTTGATGTAATTCTTAAATCAGGCGGTGCGTCTAAATTAGCAGTAGTTAAATTGGTTAAAGAATTAACCGGTTTAGGTCTTAAAGAAGCTAAAGAATTAGTTGACGGTGCACCAAAACCATTAAAAGAAGGTGTTGCTAAAGACGAAGCTGACGCACTTAAAAAACAGCTTGAAGAAGCTGGTGCTGAAGTAGAAGTTAAATAATTTAACTGATTCAACCCATTATAGGTTTAGGTATTTATCACCTTTTTAGGTGATAAACTACCTAAGCCTCTTTTGCTTTATAAACCTCTGTAAATAGAAAAATGAGGCAAACATATATTTGTTTGTTGATTTACAAGGAGTTATAGTGTTTGTCTTGGTGTCAGAAAAGTGCGATACCAAGAATTTTAACGATAAAACTTTGTCGTTAAATCAAGTAATAAATGATTATTGATAACAACCTAAACTCAAACAAACTAATGAATAAAACATTAGACAAAAAGGTAGATAATTTACGCGTAAATTTCTCCTCCACAAAAAATCAATTAGATTATCCTGATTTTTTAGATGTTCAAATTAAATCATTCCAATCTTATTTTCAATTAGATACTACACCTGAAAACCGTGCTTCTGAAGGATTGTTTAAAGTTTTTAGCGAAAACTTTCCTATAACCGATGCTCGTAATCAGTTTGTATTAGAATTTTTGGATTACTTTATTGATCCACCAAGATATTCTATTGAAGAATGTATTGAAAGAGGACTAACTTACAGTGTGCCCCTTAAAGCAAAACTTAAATTATACTGTACCGACCCAGAACACGAAGATTTTGAAACCATCGTGCAAGATGTTTACTTAGGAACTATTCCTTACATGACACCAAAAGGTACTTTTGTTATCAACGGAGCCGAAAGAGTAATTGTTTCTCAGCTTCACCGTTCTCCTGGTGTTTTCTTCGGTCAAAGTAAACATGCTAACGGTACAAAATTATATTCTGCGAGAATCATTCCTTTTAGAGGTTCTTGGATAGAATTTGCTACAGACATTAATAATGTAATGTATGCTTACATTGACCGAAAAAAGAAATTACCTGTTACCACGCTTTTTAGAGCTATTGGTTTTGAAACAGATAAAGAAATTTTAGAACTTTTTGACCTTGCTGATGAAGTAAAAGTTAGCAAATCCGGTTTGAAAAAAGTTATTGGTAGAAAACTAGCAGCCCGTGTACTTAAAACTTGGGTAGAAGATTTTGTTGATGAAGATACAGGAGAGGTTGTTTCTATCGAAAGAAACGAAGTAATTATAGATCGTGAAACCATCATCGAAAAAGAACACATTGATGAAATTATAGAATCAGGATCTAAAACCATTATATTACATAAAGAAGATGTTAATTCATCTGATTTTGCCATTATTTATAATACGTTACAAAAAGACCCTTCTAATTCTGAAAAAGAAGCGGTAGAACATATTTATCGTCAGTTAAGAAATGCTGAACCACCAGATGTTGAAACTGCAAGAGGTGTTATCGATAAGCTTTTCTTCTCCGAAACTAGATATGATTTAGGAGAAGTTGGTCGTTTTAGAATTAACAAGAAATTAGGCTTAGACATTGCAGACGATGTTAGAGTTCTTACCAGAGAAGATATCATTTCAATTATTAAACATTTAATTGAATTAATTAACTCTAAAACTTTAGTTGACGATATCGACCACTTAAGTAATAGAAGAGTTAGAACAGTTGGAGAGCAATTGCACAATCAGTTTGGCGTTGGTCTTTCTCGAATGGCAAGAACCATTAGAGAAAGAATGAATGTTAGAGATAACGAGGTGTTTACTCCTTCAGATTTGATTAATGCTAAAACATTATCATCTGTAATTAACTCCTTCTTTGGTACTAACCAACTATCTCAGTTTATGGATCAAACCAATCCATTATCAGAGATAACACATAAAAGAAGAATGTCTGCATTAGGGCCTGGAGGTCTTTCAAGAGAAAGAGCAGGTTTCGAGGTGCGTGATGTTCACTATACTCATTACGGACGTCTTTGTCCAATTGAAACTCCTGAGGGACCAAACATTGGATTGATTTCTTCATTGTGTGTTTATGCTAAAGTAAATAAACTTGGATTTATCGAAACACCTTACCGTTATGTAGAAGATGGAAAAGTAAAATACGAAAAAGACGTTGTTTACTTAAGTGCAGAAGAAGAAGATAAAAGAGTAATTGCACAAGCTAATGCTCAGGTAGATGATAAAGGAAACTTTTTAACAGATAAAGTAAAATCTAGATTGGATGGAGATTTCCCATTAACAGAGCCGGAAAATATATCTTTAATGGACGTTGCTCCTAATCAGATTGCGTCTATAGCTGCATCATTAATTCCTTTCCTAGAAAATGATGATGCGAACCGTGCATTGATGGGATCTAACATGATGCGTCAGGCGGTTCCTTTACTAAGACCTGAATCTCCAATTGTTGGAACAGGTTTAGAAGGTAGAGTAGCACAAGACTCTAGAGTATTGATTAACGCTGAAGGCGATGGGGTAGTAGAATATGTAGATGCTCAAACCATTGTTATTAAATACGAAAGAACAGAAGAAGATCAGTTGGTTAGTTTTGATGGAGATTCTATTACGTATGAATTAGCTAAATTCAAGAAAACCAACCAAAATACTTGTTTAAACTTATCTCCCATTGTAAGAAAAGGAGACAAAGTGAAAAAAGGACAAGTACTTTGCGAAGGATATGCTACCGAAAAAGGAGAGTTAGCACTAGGTAGAAACTTAAAAGTTGCTTTCATGCCATGGAAAGGATATAACTTTGAGGATGCGATTGTAATTTCCGAAAGAGTAGTAAAAGAAGATTTGTTTACCTCTGTTCATATTGAAGAATTCTCTTTAGAAGTTAGAGATACCAAAAGAGGTGAGGAAGAACTTACAGCAGATATTCCAAATGTAAGCGAAGAAGCAACCAAAGATTTGGATGAAAACGGTATGATTAGAATTGGTGCTGAAGTGAAAGAAGGAGATATTCTTATCGGTAAAATTACGCCAAAAGGAGAAACTGATCCAACACCTGAAGAAAAACTTTTAAGAGCCATTTTTGGTGATAAAGCAGGAGATGTAAAAGATGCTTCTCTAAAAGTAAAACCTTCAGTAAGAGGTGTAGTTATAGATAAAAAACTTTTTGAAAGAGCTGTAAAAGATAGAAAGAGTAGAGCAGAAGAAAAAGTTATTTTGGAGCAATTAGACGAAGAATACAATAGAGAAATTGCAGCACTTAAAAAAGTACTTATTGAAAAACTTTATACTGTAGTTAATAACAAAACCAGTCAAGGAGTTGTAAATTACTACAATGAAGTAATCATTCCGAAAGGTACTAAGTTTACCATTAAAGTGTTAGAAAAAGTAGATGATTATGTGTTTATTGATTCTAAAAACTGGACTACTAGCGATGAACTAAATGATCAAATCAAAAAAATACTTAATAACTACAACATTAAAGTAAACGAGATTTTAGGAAGAAATAAGCGTAAAAAATACACCATTTCGGTAGGAGACGAGCTTCCAACAGGTATTCTTAAATTAGCTAAAGTTTATTTGGCTAAGAAAAGAAAACTTAAAGTGGGAGATAAAATGGCCGGACGTCATGGTAACAAAGGTATTGTTGCTAACATAGTTAGAGAAGAAGACATGCCTTTCTTAGAAGATGGAACTCCGGTTGATATTGTTTTAAACCCACTTGGTGTACCTTCAAGGATGAACTTAGGGCAGGTGTATGAAACAGTATTGGGATGGGCAGGATATAAGTTAGGAAAGAAATTCGCTACACCAATTTTTGATGGAGCTTCTTTAGAAGAAATCAATAAATATACCGATGATGCAGGTCTTCCAAGATATGGTAAAACTTACCTATACGATGGAGGTACAGGAGAGAAATTCGATCAACCTGCAACTGTTGGTGTAATTTACATGTTACGTTTAGGACACATGATTGATGATAAGATGCATGCACGTTCTATTGGACCTTACTCGTTGATTACACAACAACCATTAGGTGGTAAAGCACAATTTGGTGGTCAGCGTTTTGGTGAAATGGAGGTTTGGGCTATTGAAGCTTATGGTGCTGCTAATATCCTTCAAGAGTTATTAACTATTAAATCTGATGATGTTAAAGGTAGAGCAAAAGCTTACGAAGCTATTGTTAAAGGAGACCCTATGCCGGAACCTGGTATTCCGGAATCGTTTAACGTATTGTTACACGAATTAAGAGGTTTAGCCCTTAACATTACTTTAGATAATTAATTTATTTTGAACTAAAACAACTATAATATCATGGCTTTTAAACGTGAACAAAATACCAACAGTAATTTCTCAAAAATTACTATTAGTTTAGCTTCCCCAGAGCAAATTCTTGAAAAATCAAGTGGAGAAGTTTTAAAACCGGAAACCATCAACTATAGAACATACAAACCAGAAAGAGACGGTTTGTTTTGTGAAAGAATTTTTGGTCCGGTAAAAGACTACGAATGTCATTGTGGGAAATACAAAAGAATCAGATATAAAGGAATTATTTGCGACAGATGTGGTGTAGAAGTTACTGAGAAAAAAGTGCGTAGAGAAAGAATGGGACACATCTCGTTAGTGGTGCCTGTTGCTCATATCTGGTATTTTAAATCTTTACCCAACAAAATCGGTTATTTGTTAGGGCTTCCAACCAAAAAGTTAGATGCAATTATTTATTACGAAAGATATGTAGTAATTAATCCTGCAGGAATTAACAATGTGGATGGCGAACCTATACAGTATCTAGATTTTTTAACGGAAGAAGAGTATTTCGATATTATTGATACTTTACCAAAAGAAAATCAATATTTGGACGATTCAGACCCAAATAAATTTATTGCTAAAATGGGAGCTGAAGCACTTTATGAACTACTTAAAAGATTAGATTTAGATAGTCTTTCTTATGATTTAAGACATAAAGCAAATAACGAAACTTCCCAACAAAGAAAAAATGAAGCATTAAAAAGATTACAAGTGGTAGAGTCTTTCAGAGCTTCAAGGGAAAATATTGAAAATCGTCCGGAATGGATGGTTTTAAAAGTAATACCTGTTATACCACCGGAATTAAGACCATTAGTACCTCTTGATGGAGGTAGATTTGCTACTTCTGATTTGAACGATTTATACAGAAGAGTTATCATCAGAAACAATCGTTTGAAAAGATTGATGGAGATTAAAGCACCGGATGTAATCTTACGTAACGAAAAACGTATGTTGCAGGAAGCTGTGGATGCATTGTTAGATAACTCTAGAAAATCTAGTGCTGTTAAAACAGATGCTAACAGAGCGTTAAAATCTTTATCTGATAGCTTAAAAGGTAAATCAGGTCGTTTCCGTCAAAACTTATTAGGGAAACGTGTAGATTATTCTGCTCGTTCGGTAATTGTGGTTGGTCCGGATTTAAAACTTCACGAATGTGGATTGCCAAAAGATATGGCAGCAGAACTTTACAAACCTTTTATCATTAGAAAATTAATTGAAAGAGGTATCGTAAAAACGGTAAAATCAGCTAAAAAAATAGTTGATAAGAAAGAACCGGTAGTTTGGGATATTTTAGAGAATATTTTAAAAGGACATCCTGTATTACTTAACCGTGCTCCTACATTACATCGTTTGGGTATTCAAGCATTCCAACCTAAACTTATTGAAGGAAAAGCAATCCGTTTGCACCCATTAGTATGTACTGCGTTCAACGCTGACTTTGATGGAGACCAAATGGCCGTTCACCTTCCTTTAGGAAACGCTGCAATTTTAGAAGCTCAGTTATTAATGTTATCATCACATAATATTCTTAACCCGGCTAACGGAACCCCGGTTACACTTCCTTCTCAGGATATGGTACTTGGGTTATATTACATTACTAAAGAACGCAAATCAACCAAAGATCATCCTGTAAAAGGTGAGGGTAAAATGTTCTATTCTCCTGAAGAAGTTATTATTGCACTTAATGAGGGAAAATTAGATGTACATGCAGCTATTAAGGTTAAAACTAAAGATATTGAAAACGGTGAAACGGTTGAAAAAATAATTGAAACAACTGCAGGAAAAGTAATTTTTAATGAATTAGTTCCAGAAGAAGTAGGCTATGTTAACGAACTGCTTACCAAAAAATCGTTGAGAGACATTATTGGTAGAGTATTGAAGTATGCCGGACCTACTAAAACCGTTCAATTTTTGGATGATATTAAAGATTTAGGTTACGATATGGCCTTTAGAGGCGGATTGTCATTTAACCTAGACGATATTATTATCCCAAAAGAAAAAGAAGAGTTTGTTGCTAAAGCTAACGCTGAAGTAGAAGAAGTAATGAATAACTATAACATGGGTTTCATTACCAACAATGAGCGTTACAACCAAATTATTGATATCTGGACACACACCAACACCAAATTAACTAACGTGTTGATGGAGCAATTGAAAAATGATAATCAAGGATTCAACTCTATTTATATGATGTTTGATTCTGGTGCGAGGGGATCTAAAGAACAAATTCGCCAGTTATCAGGTATGAGAGGTTTGATGGCAAAACCACAAAAATCAGGCTCCACTTCAGGTCAAGAAATTATTGAAAACCCAATTTTGGCAAACTTTAAAGAAGGATTGTCAGTATTGGAGTACTTTATTTCTACTCACGGTGCTCGTAAAGGTCTTGCCGATACCGCTTTGAAAACAGCTGATGCCGGTTACTTAACCAGAAGATTAGTGGACGTTTCTCAAGACGTAGTGATTACTTCCGAAGATTGTGGAACACTTAGAGGATTAATTGCTACAGCTTTAACTAATAATGATGAAGTAGTAGAAAGCTTATACGACAGAATATTAGGAAGAGTGTCTGTTCATGATGTTTATCATCCTGAATCAGAAGAATTAATCGTAGCTTCGGGAGAGGAAATCACTGAAGATATTGCTGAAGCAATAGAGGCAGCTGAAATTGATGAAGTTGAAATTAGATCAGTACTAACCTGCGAACAAAGAAGAGGAGTTTGTGCAAAATGTTACGGAAGAAACCTATCATCCGGAAGAATGGTACAAATAGGAGAGCCTGTTGGTGTTGTTGCAGCTCAATCTATTGGTGAGCCAGGAACCCAGTTAACACTTAGAACTTTCCACATTGGTGGTACAGCTTCTAAAATTACCGGAGTTTCTAGTATTGAAGCAAAATACGAAGGTAGAATTGAAATAGACGAGTTAAAAACTATTGAAAAAACCAACGAAGCAGGAGAAAAAGTAGAATTAGTTATCGGTCGTTCTGCCGAAATGAAAATTATCGATCCTAAAACCAACGTTGTATTAACCACAGGAAATATTCCTTACGGTTCGCAAGTGTATGTAAAACACAACGATAAAGTGAAAAAAGGCGATAAGATTTGTACTTGGGATCCTTATAATGCTGTTATCCTTTCTGAGGTGGACGGTAAAGTTGCTTTTGAAAACTTTGAATTAGGTGTTACTTATAAAGAAGAATCTGATGAACAAACAGGATTTACCGAAAAAGTAATTTCTGAGTTTAAGGATAAAAAGAAAATCCCTTTATTGAATATTGTAAATAGTAAAAACGAAGTGGTTAAAACCTATAACTTACCCGTTGGAGCTCATATTACAGTAAATGAAGGAGCAAAAGTAAAAGGTGGAGAAATTTTAGTAAAAATACCTCGTGCTGCAGGAGGAACTGCCGATATTACCGGTGGTTTACCAAGAGTTACCGAGTTGTTTGAAGCTAGAAACCCATCTAACCCTGCTGTAGTATCTGAAATTGACGGTATTGTTTCTTTTGGAAAAATTAAAAGAGGTAACCGCGAAATTATTGTAGAATCAAGAACAGGAGAGGTTAAAAAATACTTGGTGAACCTTTCTAAACACATTTTGGTTCAAGAAAATGATTTCGTAAAAGCAGGTAACCCACTTTCCGAAGGATCTATTACGCCTTCAGATATTTTGTCTATTAAAGGGCCAACAGCTGTACAAGAATACATCGTTAATGAAGTACAAGAGGTTTACCGTTTACAAGGTGTAAAAATTAATGACAAACACTTTGAAGTAATTGTTCGTCAAATGATGCGTAAAGCCGTTATTGAAGAGCCGGGAGATACTCGTTTCTTAGAGAAAGAAATTGTTAATAAACGTGATTTCATGGAAGAGAATGACTGGATTTTTGACAAATTTGTTGTTACCGATTCAGGAGATTCTGAAGTGTTGAAAGCAGGTCAAATAGTTTCTTCTCGTCAATTAAGAGACGAAAACTCTAAATTGAAGCGTATGGATAAGAAAACGGTTGAAAGCAGAGAGGCTATTGCGGCTACTTCAAGTCCAATTATTCAAGGTATTACAAGAGCATCGTTACAAACAGACAGCTTTATTTCTGCCGCATCGTTCCAAGAAACTACAAAAGTTCTTAACGAAGCAGCTATAAGAGGTAAAATGGATGATTTAGAAGGATTAAAAGAAAACGTTATCGTTGGTAAATTAATTCCGGCCGGTACAGGTATGAAACTTTTCAGAAACCTAATTGTAGGCAATAAAGAAGAGTTAGAAAACCTTACTAACGCTCCTAAAATTGATAGCGATGCTATTATTCAAGAATAAATAAATACGTTATGAGTCAAGAAAACCAAGACAACAAACTAAACATTGAATTAACAGAGGAAGTAGCAGAAGGTACCTATTCTAACTTAGCTATTATTAGTCATTCAAATTCTGAATTTGTAATAGATTTTATAAGAGTGATGCCGGGAGTACCAAAAGCAAAAGTGAAATCAAGAATATTGATGACACCGGAACATGCTAAAAGATTGCTACATGCTTTAGAAGATAACATTGAAAAGTTTGAGTCTAAAATGGGTAAAATAAAAGACCCCGGACCAACAGGAGGAATTCCAATGAATTTTGGAGGCCCTACTGCTGAGGCTTGATAAGTAATTATTTTAATAATTTAAAAGAGGTTGAAGAAATTCAACCTCTTTTTTTTATCCAATTTTTTCCTCTTTGGAAACCATATTTTCAAATTGAAAACATGGTTTCCAACATCAAATAACTAACAAAATGATATTCAGTAATATATATTTTTGACTTTCTTTTGGTAAATATATTGAAACTATCCATTGTAAATTAAATTATTAACTAAAACCTATACGTTATGAAAAACAAGAAATTCACAAACACCCCAAAAAATAATAAATGGGGAAGTAAAAAGTTCAAATTAATAATACTTGCAATATTTACCGTTAGTTTAAGTGCGTTTGCACAAGATGACAGCAGAAATGAAATTAGAATTGGACCAAAAGTAGGCTTTAATAAAGCAAACATTTACGATGAAAGTAATGAAGATTTTGTAGCAGACCCAAAATATGGCTGGGCAGCAGGTGGTTTCCTTTCTATCCCGATTGGTACTTACCTCGGTTTTCACCCCGAAGTAATGTTTTCTCAAAAAGGGTTTAAAGGTGAAGGAACTTTTTTAGGAAATGAATATAAACTAGAGCGAACCACCAACTATTTAGATGTTCCATTGTTATTAGCTTTTAAGCCTACCAAAAATATTACTTTATTGGCAGGACCTCAGTTCAGCTATTTGTTATCTCGAGAAGATAAATTCACCGGTTTTGGAATAAATGTAGCAGATGAACAAGAATTTGAAAATGATAACCTCAAAAAAAACATGATGGGCGGAGCTTTTGGTTTAGACGTCAACATTAACAACCTTATAATAGGGGGAAGGGTTTCTTGGGATATGCAAGATAACCATGGCGATGGTAATTCTTCCACTCCAAATTATAAAAACATGGTACTACAAGCCACTGTAGGGTTAGCTTTTTAAACTTATTAATCCAATCAAATTTATAAACCTTTAAATGGAATTGTTATGGGAAATTTATTATATACCATTGCCGTTATCCTCATCATCTTATGGGCAATTGGTTTTGTAGGATATAACTTAGGATACTTAATTCATCTGCTTTTAATAATTGCTGTTATAGCAGTTTTGCTAAGGCTTATTAGAGGCAACAAACCCTAAAGAAAAAGGAGAGTGTTAAAGAAATTTAACACTCTCCTTGTTTTATTACATTTTGTTTTCAAGTTTACTCCACCACTAGCTTACCGCTTTGTATCATTTTATCATGTTGGATGATGTTGTAAAAATACAACCCTGATGCTAATTGACTGATGTCTATTTGGTGGTTAGTGTTGTTGATGGTATTGTTCAATAGTACTCTACCCATTACATCCATTATTTCAAGTGAAATTGTCCCATTTTTTGTTTCTAAATTGTGGCTAATGGTTAAATTATCGTTAGCAGGATTGGGGAATACTTTTACAAAACTATCGTTGTTGGTAGTGCTTGCTTCATTTTCTTGGTTGGCTAAACGAGCTTTGCTGCCTGTTGGAATTACCACTTCAATGGTTTCTTCGTAAGTAGCTAATCCTAAATTAACCAATAATGCACGAGCAGCAGCTACAGCTGAGTTTTCGTTGGGTTGATGGGCTAAATCTTTTACTTGTTGCAATAAAAGGCTGTCTGCTAGTAAAGCTTTGCTTTGTTTAGGGTGTTGTTTTAATGCTATGGCAATGTTGCTAAATTCTACAAATTGCTGATTGTTTGGCTTACTCTGCAGCTGTGCCATGTTGCTTTGAGCCGCTCCAATATTACCGGTTGCAATGTACA
>DATGOR010000111.1:0-12531 GCA_035305805.1 Vicingaceae bacterium
ATTTGGCTCTCCTTTCTTTTGGTTGGATGTTGATAAACTATGTTGGTGTGATTGAAAATAATTGGCAGGTAGTAGTTGAAAATCTAAAATTATTTGATTGGTTAACTGATTTAAAACATCTAAAAAGACTTGTTTGGTTTCTTGTTTAACATTAGCTGCTATTTGAACAAATTGCTGTTTGTATTGAGCGTAGTTATCAAAATAATAATGAGAAAGATCATGTTCATTAATGGTTGAAGGAGTATTTTGTTGAAGGTTTTTATATAATCTTTCTTTTAAAGTTACATCTAAAAATTCTTGAGTTATATTAGACTTACTATATTTATTATCTTTTTGTTGAGCATTTAATGATGAGGAAATCATCATTAAAAAAAAGAGAAGGTAGCAATAAACAGAATTTTTCATGGCAACTAGTTTAGTTTGCGTTCATAAATTTTGAATCAATCCGTTTAGATTAAAAATCATATTTTACTGATTAATTGAAACATTTATTAGACAAATATATATATTTAGGATTATTTATTATCACTTATTTTAATTATTTATTTGCTTTCTATCCGTTTATTAAATAACATAAACATCTGTTTTACTTATTATTAAATATTTTATTTATTATTTTTCTATACTAATTTTTGTGTAATTTTTAAAAACAAGTCAATACATAGACATATATTCTGTATAAAGGTTGCCTTAAAATATTATATTTTATATGATATTTCTCATGTAACATCATATATTTTAGAAGCTGTTAATCATTTTGTTTAAGAAAAAACAAAAAAAAGAGGCTTTCATTTTTGAAAGCCTCTTAATGAAATTGTTTAAAATCCATATTAGATATGGACTTTAAACAACTTGAATCAATAATATTATATACAAACTATTACTTAGCCGGTAAAATTTTTGTTTTTACTTCTCCAAAACCCACTCTTACTCCATTTTTTTGAGCAAAACCACGCATAATAACTGTATCTTTATCCAAAATAAATTTTCTCTCCGACCCGTCAGGCATTGCAATAGGCTTGGTTCCTTTCCATGAAATTTCCAACATAGAACCATAAGCAGATTCATCATTTCCTGAAATAGTACCTGAAGCCATCATGTCTCCCGCTTTAATATTACAGCCGTTTACTGTATGATGAGCTAATTGTTGGTTCATGTTCCAATACATGTATTTATAATTGGATTTAGAAACTACTTTTTCGGTTGAGTTTTCAGGTTGTATAGCCACTTCTAAATGAATATCAATATGTTTTTTACCATCATATTTTAAATAATCAAACACCTCCGGGTCTTGAACAGGACCTTCTACTCTAAATGGCTCCAATGCATCTAATGTTACTATCCATGGGGAAATAGAAGATGCAAAATTCTTTGCTAAAAATGGTCCTAATGGAACATATTCCCATTTTTGAATATCTCTTGCACTCCAATCGTTAAAAATACACATGCCAAAAATATAATTGTCGGCTTCTTTGGTAGAAATGCTATCTCCTAATGGTTTACCCGGATAAGTAACAAATGCCATTTCTAATTCAAAATCCAATAATTTACATGGTCCAAAAATAGGGGGCTCGTTATCACTAGGCTTTTGTTGTCCTTTTGGTCGGTGAACCGGAGTACCTGAAACCACTATGGAAGAAGACCTTCCGTGATAACCTACAGGTATATATTTCCAATTCGGAAGCAAGGCATTGTTGGGATCTCTAAACATACAGCCTACATTATAGGCATGTTGTTCACTGGAGTAAAAATCAGTATAATCCCCTACCCTTACAGGCATCAACATTTCTACATCTTCCACCCTATACAATGCTTCAGTAATTTTTTGATTGTCTTTATTAGCTGCATTTTCTGTGCTAAAAATGGAAGAAATTTCATCTCTTACCTGTCGAGTAAATGCTTTCCCTAACTTTATAAATTTATTGAGTTTATAGGATTTAAACACCTCTGCATTTACATCAAAAAAACCCATTTTGGCTAATTGATGTAAGTTAATAACCGTATTTCCAATTCTTGTTGCTACAAATACTTGCTTACCTGATTTTGCAATACCAAAAGGTATGTTCTGAATAGGGAAATCACTATTTTCAGGAACTTCAATCCAACTTTTAATTTCAGGGTTATTTGCTTTAATCATCATGTAATATTTATTTAAACGTTTATTGCAGATCTCCTTTAAATAGAGGATATTGCTGCATTAAATTATTTACTTCTTCTTTTACTTTTGCTATGGTCGCTTCATCCTTTTTAGTTATTACCATATCCATCCACTCTACTATTTTCACAACTTCATTTTCGGTAATACCTCTAGTAGTTATTGCTGCCGTCCCCACCCTAATTCCTGATGTTACAAATGGAGATTTATCATCAAAAGGCACCATGTTTTTATTAACGGTGATATCTGCTTCCACCAATAAATTCTCAGCCTCTTTACCTGTTATGTTTTTAGAACGCAAATCAATCAACATACAATGATTGTCTGTTCCGCCAGAAATCACTCCAAAACCTCTTTTCATTAATTCATCTGCCATCACTTTAGCATTTTTAATTACTTGTTGGCAGTAAGACATATATTCTTCTGTTAGTGCTTCCTTAAATGCTACCGCTTTTGCAGCAATAATATGTTCTAACGGTCCCCCTTGTGTTCCGGGAAATACTGCAGCATCAAGTAATGCTGACATCATCTTAATTTCTCCTTTTGGAGTTTTCAATCCCCAAGGATTTTCAAAATCTTGCCCCATCATCATCATACCTCCTCTGGGCCCTCTAAGTGTTTTATGGGTGGTAGTGGTAACAAAATGACAATGCGGTAGCGGGTCATTTAATAACCCTCTTGCAATCAACCCGGAAGGATGAGAAATATCTGCTAAAAGCATCGCTCCAACCTTATCAGCCAAAGCTCTCATTCTAACATAATCCCAATCTCTAGAGTAAGCTGATGCACCTGCAATAATCAATTTTGGTTTTTCTTCTACAGCAATTTTTTCCATGGCGTCATAATCTACCTCACCTGTATTTTTATCTACTCCGTAAAAAGAAGTTTGATAAAGTTTTCCTGAAAAATTAACCGGAGAACCATGTGTTAAATGTCCGCCATGCGATAAGTCAAACCCTAAAATTTTATCACCGGGTTTTAACACCGCCAACATTACCGCAGCATTTGCTTGAGAACCAGAGTGTGGCTGCACATTTACCCAAGCGGCATTAAATAACTCTTTAGCTCTGTCAATAGCAATTTGCTCCACTTCATCCACCACTTCACAGCCACCGTAATAACGTTTAAAAGGTAACCCTTCAGCATATTTGTTAGTTAAAACACTTCCCATTGCAGCTAATACTTGAGTGCTTACATAGTTTTCTGAAGCAATTAGCTCCACACCAACCGTTTGACGGTTTTTTTCTTCTTGAATTAAATCAAAAATTACATTATCCTTTATCATGAATTATACATTAGAAATAGGCTGCAAAGGTATAAATATTTTACTGTGTCAAGAAGTTTAAGAAAGGAATTGTTTTAACGCAAAAAAGCTGAGGATTACTCAGCTTTTTTAGATATATCATAAATTTTCTTTCCTCCGTATATTGCTCCTATAGCTAATAAATAAGAGATTCCTCCATCTATTGGAATACAAGCTGAAGGAGGCCAACAACCACCGGGAGGTCCCCCACCACCAGGAGGACCCGGAGGTCCTGCTGCAAAAAGTTCCATATCGTTAAATAGAAGAACTCCGATAAAAAAAAGCAATAGCTTTAAAATCAATTTCATAGTTTTATCCTGTAAACGGTTGCAAATGTAATATTTTTATTCTTTAATTTTTAGTTAAAACAATTTTTTTAGTTACAGAAGTATTACTTGATTTTAAAGTAACATAGTAAATCCCTTGTGAATCTTCTAGTTGAATTCGTTCTCTGTGATTTGAATCAACTCTTAAGTTTTTACTCAACACTTCTTGACCTAAACTATTGTTAATAACGATTGAAAGGTTAGAAACGTTGTCGTTGTTTAAAATTAAATCAAAACCACCTGCTACATTAACTAATTGGAAATCCAATCCATTACTTATTTCATCTACACCTAACACATTTTCTACATTTACAAACTGCTCTGATGTTTTACTACAAGAACCGTTAGATGATATTAATTCAATTTTATAAACTCCTGTATTAAAATAAATATGCCCTGGATTTTCTAAAGAAGAACTGGTTAAATCACCAAAATTCCATTGATATGATGTTGCATTTTCACTATTATTTTCGAAAAACACTTCTACTCCTTTAATAACATTTAAGGTATCAACAGTCGTAGAAGAAGTAATATCTCCATTTTCATTATTACTTAATGTTAGGAATGAAGAACTTATATCTTGTGGCTCTGTAATTTCAAAGGTATTCATTGCTACCTCAGAAGATACGTTATTAGTTACTTCTACAGTATAGATACCCGGTGTTAAATTTTTAATGGTATCTGATCCAAGTTTATTAACTGAAGTAGCTACCACATTATTAAATGCATCTTTCCACACATAAGTTTTTGCATCATTAACATAACCATTGGCTATAAGGTTTCCGTTTGCAGCACCAAAACAAGTAACATTGTTTTGTTCTATAACTAATGGAGTGTTTACGTGTAATAAAAACCTGTTAGTAGTAACCGTGTCATACATAGTAAAAGAGTAAACCGTATCTTCTGTTAATTTAAAACTTATATTAAGCTCAGTATCTTCAAAAGTTAACACTTTATTATTTTTTAATAATGAAGCAATACCTTCAAATGCTAATGTATAATTTTTTAAAGATTGAGTTGGTATATCTGTAACAATATTAACAGGAACAACAGTATTAACATTTGTATTTAAGGTGTTTATTTCTAATCTATATCCCTCAGCACTAATGGTTGATAAATTAGGTTTGTTCTTATAAATATTATTTAATTTATAAGCATCTACCTCATTATCTTTATTATTTGTTGAGTTAGCATCAAAACCAAGATAAGCAATATCATACTCTGTTGTGTTATTATAAATATGACCTAATTTAATTGTTGCCTTTAATTCCTCATTACTTTGAGTTGTTCTATAATTATAAGTATCGGTAATATCATTTTCATGTCCTGCTGCCCAAGAAGGAAAATTCAAAGTTGAACCTCCACTATTTGAGTGAACCCAAAAAGCTTCACCAGAACCTAATACCCATTGATTATTTATACTTTGTCTATATCCATTACTTCTTTTTACATAGGCTGCATCAAAATTTCCTGATTTAGAAACTGCCCACCACTTTACTGGAGCAGGAAATGGATTTGTAATTAAACTCCAACCATCATCTGCCTGATTTCCTGTTTTTACTATATGAGGACAATTATAAGTAACATCTCCAAGAACAGGAGTCCCTGTGATATCTATAGTTCTTGTTCCTGTTGCTTTACTGTCATTTCCCACGTAAATTTCATAGCCCACTTTTGGGTTTATAATATCAAAAGTACTATTAGGCACAGTGTAGCCTTGGTTGTAATTATTTACGATGTTATTTTGGTCAAAATAATACACCGAGCTTATTCCTCCCGGCCATTCTGTTCCGGTAAACCCTTGCATTTCAAACTCTTGATTCCAATCTTCTAAATTACCTCCTGATACAACCGGTGCTAATAAATAATAACTTTCTCCTTCATTTAAGTATCTTTCAACTGTTATGTCTCCATTAATTTCACCCGCTGTAGGTCTATAATAAGCAGCTGTTCCACTTGCATTAGACCTTAATGTTAAATTGTTATTGGTGTTTAAAGTTCCATTAACAATATCTAACCACCCTTGTACACTGGCACTATTATTAATTGTAAGTCCTAATGGATTATCTAGAATAAAATTATACATAGGCAAATTTCCTACTATATTTTGGGCAAGAGAAGCTCCTGTAAACCTAAATGTACCTGTACCTGAAGTAACAGTATTATTGTTCGTAACATCACCATTAATCTGTAAGGTATCAGCACTATTAAAGCTTAACGAGCCATCTATGGTTAAGCTACCCACCTGAGCATTTTGCCCATTGATAAATACATTATGCCCGCTTAAAATGGTTACATCACTACCTAATGTTGGAACACACCCACAAGTCCAAGTGGTTGGCAAATGCCAATCGTTGGTCACTCCGGTACTCACAATAGCAAAATCTGAATTTGCCAAGGTAAAATAACTTGTACTGGTTAAAGTTACTCCTGTAAAAGTAACGATACCACCTGCAAAAACACCATTGTATTCTGTTGCACCAGTTGCAAAAACACCATCAGCATCTACTAATAACTTATACGCAGTATCAGCTCCTAAGCCAAAGCTGCTTACATCAAAAGCTATATTAACCGTGCCTGCATAGTTGGTTATGGTACTTCTCCATACTTGATTGTAACGGTTATATCCTGAAGGCACATCTGAAGTATTGGATGTGTAACCACCATTATCATGTCCTACCAACACATACTCCCCATTATTCATTGAAGTAGCTGAAAGTGTAAGATTAGAAGTACCTGAAGCCGATAAATTATTTCCATCAACTTCTTGACCAATACCTACCACATCGTATCTATGAGTAGTTTCATGAGCATACATATCTCCAGCAACAGCAATTTGATATTTAGCCGCCAAGTAATTTTCTACAATATTACGCTCTGCTGAATTTAACATGGAAGTATAATAAATTATCTCTGCTATTTTCCCTCTAAATTTGTAATTAGTATTGAAAGCACCAACTCTTCCCATTTTATGCCCCGTAGCAGTATTAAAGGCATTAGACTTAACTGCTGTTGCAACTCCATTGTAAAACCCTTGGTAAGTTCCTGCACTTCCATTCCAATTAAAAGAAGCTATAATGTTTGACCCCACACTTCCCCCAGAACTTAATTTAGCAGTACTTCCAGAACTATTTTTAATATATGATTGATTATCTGAGGTATAGGCGTAAGTAAATAGTAAATTACTCGCCTCATTAAAATCCATGTTAAAAATTAAATTGGTTTTACCTGCATTTAAGTTTGACCTATCATAAACAACAAAATGGGTTGTTTGGTTAGAATTAAAATCTCCATTGGCTGGCATTTGAGAATAATCATCAATTCCATCAAACTCATAAGCAGGCATACCGTTTATAGCATTGGTTCTAAAAAGAGGTTTTCTAGTTTCCGTATATTGAACTGCTTTATTGCCATTGTTTGAAAAGTCAATCAACCAAGCTGTAGGTTTACCTTCAGGGTTATTATGTTGAAATGCGTCAATCCATAACTCGTTAGTGGTTCCTGCGGCTACTCCTCCCGGAGATTGGGCAAAGCTTATAGAAAATGAAGAAATAAAAATAGCTGCAATAAAGGAAGTAATTTTTCTCATAATGTTGTGGTTTTAATTAGTTATTCAACTTCACTAATAAACAATTTAACTACAATGATACGATTTAGAATTCAAATTAGTTGCTTAAAGAAGTACTTATTTTTCAAATTTACGTATATCTACCGACTTTTCTAAGTAATAATACATACAAAATAAAATGAATAGTGGTAATGGGGATTGCAAAAAACCAATTGCACTTCTTAACAAGCTATAAACATCATTAAATACACCTGTAATTTTTGTTACAACAACTAAGAGGAATAACACTCCTATCACTATTAAGTAAAACCAAATTGTAATTTTGTTAAAATATTTTTCGTTGTACCATAAGTGCAATGCAAGTATAGTAGTCCCTCCCATAATAATGATAAAAAAAATCGTTATTATCCATTTTAAAAGATGGAGGTTTTGAACTGAATAGGAAGAAAAGTAATCATAAAACAAATAAAAATTAGCTCTATTTACCTGCTCGTCATTCAATATCGCATTGATCTCTAAAAATATATTTTCTCTTAACAGGGTTAAACCCATAATAATGAGGGTTAATATAAGGGTTATTATTTTCTTTGATTGCTGCTTCACTTGTTGTGAAATTACCTTACAATCTTACTGATTTATTTTTTAATTCATTAGTGTGTTGTATGAATTTCTCATTATTACTACCGTCATTGCGAACGAAACGCTCATCGCTATCATCATTGCGAGTAAAGTGCAACGGAACGAAGCAATCTGTTTAATCGGAACTTAAAAAAGATTGCTTCGGCTTCCTTACACAAGCCTTTAATTGCCTCGCAATGACGTTTCAATTCAACAGATTGCTTCAGCACCTACGCTTAATCCCAACACTTGGGCTTCGCAATGATGGTAAAGAGGGGCTTCGCAATGACGATTTAATTTGACATTTTATTTTTAACCGCAAAATATTTTACCCATAACATCCACCCTAAAAACACAAAGGCATATAAAATGATAGTGAACGTATATTTATGATTAAAGTCTAAATATTCAGGAGCTGTTTTTGCCATAATGGTTAAAGCAATTACCCTTAATAAATTTAAAAAATGAATAATGATTAACCCTAAAAAAATGAACCATAATTTATTCTTCCAACTACCACTGAATATAATAACAAAACCCGCAAACAATGCCATTAAATCCAAACCATTGCATGGTGTGCCTATAAACACTCCGTGACTCCCCTGAATACCAATAGCGTGTTCAACCACAAAAGTTTGATAACCTATCCATTGTAATAAATTATCCGTTAAAAAAACTAAATTATCTATAATAATTTTATCTGCCCTACCAACCCTTTGTAGCCAATTTTCGTAGATAACAAACCATAACAAATAAAGCACTAATGCTTTAACAAAAAAATAAATAATGGTCTTTTGTTTTGCATCCATTTTTCTTCCATTCAATCTTTGTTTTGTAAAAGTATTGAATTATTCCATAAAATCACCTCATAATTTAAGTTCTTTTTTATAGTAAAAAACTAAAGTAAATCACGATATTTGCCATCTTTTGAATAAAAAAATGACCAACAACGAGCAAACAGGAATAAATTTCGACTTAATTAAAGTTTATCTATTTAAAGGATTGCGTTATTGGTACATTCCTCTCATTGCTATCATTATAGGTGTTGTTATCGGCTACTATTATGCAAGGTATGACATCCCTAACTACGAAGTAAATGGACGTGTGTTGGTGAAAGATGAATATGCTTCTTGGGGGCAAGAATATTTTTTGCCCGGCATGGAACTAGTTTCCTCTCGTAATCGATTAGTAAACGAAATCGGCATTATTCGTACTTTTCCATTAATGTTACGGGTGGTTGAAAGTATGCCGGAGCTTTATGTTTCTTATTACGACATTGGCAACATCAAATCCACTGAACTCTATAAATCCAGTCCGTTTATTGTTAGTTATAAAACTATAAAAGATAAAACCATATACAATAAAAAATATTATTTAAAATTTTTAAACGAACAGCAATACGCTATTTCTACCGACAATTTTGAGGAAGATAAAGGTAAAACTTATACTATCAACAAACCCATTACTTTAAATAGTAATATTATTACTATCAAATTACCACGTTATTTTGAAGAGTTAAATTCTAAAACCTTCATGTTTCAATTTAATAACCCCGAAAATTTAGCACGCTATTATCAAAACAGTATAGGAATAGGACCGGAAGATGAAGAGTCTTCCATCCTCATCATGTCGTTAAAAGGTACCACTTATAAAAAAGAAATGGATGTCCTCAACAACATTATGGATACCTACATAAAAAGAGGGTTGGAAGAACGTAATCAGACAGCGGTAAACACCATTGACTTTGTTGATGAACGAATTAAGGTAATTGCTGAAGAATTGGTTATAGCTGAATCACGATTAGAAAAATTTCAAGAAAAAATGAATGTTGACAGAATCAACATTAAGGATATTTCTGCGATTAAAGATATTAATGACTTAGAAATAAAAAAGATGGAATTGGAATTTACCATCGATTTTTATGATCAAACCTACGATTATATTAAAAATAACGATGATGCCAAAGGTTTGGTTATTCCTTTTTTCATCAACAGCTCTAACTCCCTTTTCCGATTAATGAATCAATTAATTGAAAAGTACGCTGAAAAAAGCAGCTTAGCGTATAATGCTGAACCAAACAGCACCAGAATGACCATTTTAAACAATGAAATAGCTACACTAAAACAAATCTTGTTGGAAAATCTTTCAGCTAGAAAAGAAAAAGACTTAAATGACTTAAATATCATTAAAAACCAAATTAATTTTATTAATAACCAACTTTTAAGTATTCCACAAGCAGAAAGAGAATATACTATAGCCTATAGAGATTATAAACTTCAAAGTAGTTTATACACCGAGTTGCTTTCTAAAAAACAAGCGGCTGAAATAGCTAAAGCTTCTAGCATACCCAACGCAAAAGTTCTCGATTATGCCACGCCATATAGGGTGTATAAAGTAAGTCCTGAGCCTAGCTCTTATTACCAAAAATATGTACTCTTATTTTTGGTGTTAAGTATTTTCATTATTGTGTTAATAGAGTTTTTCAATAATAAAATAATTGACAAAATGGATGTCAGTTCTATTACAGATGTACCTATTTTAGGTAGTATTCCGGGGAACAATAAGGCAGCCACTTTAGTATTATTAGATCAACCCAAATCAGTAATCGCTGAAGCATTCAGAACACTTCGAACTAACATCCGATATTTATCTAGAAAAGAAGAAGCTAAAACCATTTTATTAACCTCTACCGTTAGTGGTGAAGGTAAAACTTTTTGTTCTGCCAACCTAGCTGCTGCCTATGCTTTGCAAGGAAAAAAAACCGTTTTAATTGGTGCTGATTTAAGAAAGCCCAAAATTCATCTTGATTTTAAGCTTCAAAACAAAATCGGACTCAGTAACTATTTAATAGGTAAGGCTACCATTGAAGCAATAACTCAAACCACCAACTTTGAGATGCTCGACCTGATTGCATCCGGTCCCATCCCCCCCAACCCATCTGAATTACTTTCGTCTCCTGAATTTATTCAATTTATACACCTATTAAAAGATAAATACGATCGAATTATTATTGATACCTCCCCTATCGGTTTGGTTTCTGATGCCCGAATTCTTATTGATTATACAGATGTTATGCTTTTTGTAGTACGCCAACGATACACCATAAAAAGTACGTTTGAAAAAGTAATCAATGAGCTTTCTGTTGATAAAAACAAACTCGGTATTGTGGTAAATGATATCCGGTTCAAAAAATCATTCTATGGAAAATATGGCTATGGATACGGATACGGATATGGATACGGGTATGGGTATGGGTATTATGATGAAGAACATAAACCTAAAAAAGGTATTTTTTCATTTTTAAAAAAATCATAATTAACCAGTAGGTGAATAGATTTATTATAAAAAATGCTAACAACTCACCCCTTCCCCCTCTCTTTAAAGAGAGGGGGAAAGTTATAAGAAAATAACCTGTGGGAGAAAGAAGCAAAGTATAGCTCAATAGAGCGAAATTTTAATAGAGATGATTGTAATTCATCGCAATAAATTGAAAAAACAAACATAAAAATGAGTAAGCAGTGGGACATCATTATTCAACCCAAAAGAAGTGTTTTTGAGATTAATCTCAAGCAGCTTTACAAGTACAAAGATTTGTTATTTTTATTTGTAAAACGTGATGTAGTTACCATTTACAAACAAACCATTTTAGGTCCTATATGGTTTTTTGTTCAGCCCATACTTACCATGGTTATTTATGTGTTTGTATTTGGTAATATTGCCAACATTTCTACAGATGGCATCCCTCAACCACTATTCTACCTTGCCGGAATTGTGATGTGGAATTATTTTGCTGAAAGTTTCAACCAAACTGCCGACACCTTTACCCAAAATGCTAATTTATTTGGCAAAGTATTTTTTCCTCGTTTAATAGTACCTCTTTCTAAAGTAATTTCTGCATTGATAAAATTTGTCATTCAATTTTTACTATTTCTAGCCCTTTACCTTTATTTTTTGTTTAACACCACAGTTATTCAACCTTCCTACCTTATTATTTTGCTCCCTGTATTGTTACTATTAATGGCCGGTTTAGGTCTAGGTTTTGGACTGATTTTTAGTTCTTTAACTACCAAATACAAAGATTTAAAGTTTTTAATTCAATTTGGGGTACAGTTGTTAATGTATGCTACGCCAATTATTTATCCATTAAGCACCATTCCTGTAAAGTATCAATTTTGGATAAAACTAAACCCTATTACCCATATTATTGAAACTTTTAAAACCATTTTTTTAGGCAGCGGACAATTTTCTGGCAACGGTTTGTTGTATGCTTGCGTATTTACTTTATTTATACTTACTTTGGGCGTGCTTATTTTTAATAAAACCGAGCAGAAGTTTATGGATACGGTTTGATGATTAACGATTGGTGATTAGAGATTAGAAATTAGAGATTAGAAATTAGAGATTAGAAATTAGAGGTTAGAGATTAAATGAAAAAAAATATAGCCATAAAAGTTGAGGACTTATCCAAGCAATATCGTTTGGGGGAGATTGGTACAGGTACATTGAGCCACGACCTTAATCGCTTTTTTGCTAAAATTAGAGGAAAAGAAGACCCCTACTC
>DATGOR010000112.1:0-2283 GCA_035305805.1 Vicingaceae bacterium
ATTAGACCCTTGTGATCCATAAACAGCCGTAGTAGAAGCATCCTTTAATACGTTGATAGATTCGATATCATTTTGACTAATTCCTGACAAATTACCAACTATAACTCCATCTACTACGTAAAGAGGCGCTGCATTACCGAAAGTAGAAATACCTCGGATATTTACCTGTGGCTCTGACCCTGGAGCACCGTTAATAATAGTAAGACCAGCAGCACGACCTTGTAGTGCCTCCATTGCGTTTGCAACTGGTACCGCTGCAATCTCTTCAGTTTTAACTGTTGTAATAGCTCCTGTTACTGCAGCTCTTGTTTGAGCACCATAACCTACAACCACAACTTCATCAAGAGCTTGTAAATCTTCAGATAATGTAATGTTAATAGTTGTTTGACCATTTACCGCAACTCTTTGGGTTACATACCCTACGTAGCTGATTACCAAAGTTGCGTTAGAAGCAACATTTGATAATGTGTACCTCCCATCGAAATCGGTAGCAGCTCCATTGGAAGTACCGTCAACAATAACAGATACACCAGGTAATGGTCCGTTTTGGTCAGACACAACACCAGACACCCGAGTTTGTGCACTCATACCTGTACAAAACATAAGCACAAGCACCAGAAAACCCAGATGCTTAATACTTTCCTTTTTAGAAAATAAAAATTTTGTCATAAAATTTAGTTTAATTTAGTTTAGTAATTAATTAGCAATATTACTCAATTGTTAATCCAATAAAATATATTCTATCTTAACCAGAACATGTTTTATTTTGCCAAATATAGAAAATATTTCAAATGAAACAACCGATTGCGTTAAATTTTTAGTTTTTTATCTTTTAATGCTTTACCAAGCATTTATTTAATGAAACAAGATTTAACATGCCACTAAACGCTTTCGGTTTTAAGAAGAATCACAACCCTAAATAGGTCATTATTTTATTTAAGGCACCTTTGTTTTCCTTAGTATAATTTGAATTGCTGTTTCCCGCGATAGATCGCTTAGTGGGATCTTTGATTAATTCCATTATTGTGAAATCGAATTCTTTTTGCGTAGAAATTGAAAATACACCTTTAAGTGCAATCATGGCTTTGGCTTCTGGGAATTTAGAATAGTTACTACCTATTATAATAGGAACCCCAAAAACTGCTGGTTCCAAAATATTATGCAACCCAGTAGTTCCCACAGCACCACCCACAAAAGCTATATCGGCATAGCTATATATTTTTGAAAGTAACCCAATGGTATCTACAATAAGAACTTGGGCATCTTTAAGTTGTTCAGTGGTTTTCTCTGAAAACAAAACACTTTTCACCACCAACTTTTCTTGAAGACTTTTTATTTGTTCCTTTTTAATGTTGTGTGGGGCAATAATAAACTTAACATTGGATGAAAATTCATTATTTATAAACTCGGTAAGGAACGCTTCATCATCTGGCCAAGTACTTCCTGCCACCACACATAATTTGTTTTGTTTAAACGTTTCTACAAAATCCAAATGATTGTTTTGTTCCAACTGATTAGACACTCTATCGAAACGTGTATCTCCAGAAACCGTCACGTTATCATAACCTATGGTTACAAGTAATTTTTTGGAACTTTCATTTTGAGTAAAAATATGTTCAAAAGCAAATAAGGCATCGCGTAATGGCTTACCATAAAATTTAAAGAACGATTGTGTTTCCCTAAAATTGGCTGAAATGAGAATCGCCCGAAATTGCCGCTTCTTTAATTCCATTAAATAATTAGGCCAAATATCGTATTTAACAAAGACCGTGAGTTCAGGCTTAACAATATCCAAAAATTTCTTGGCATTGCTTTTAGTGTCCAATGGCAGATAAACAACAATATCGGCAATGGGAGATTTTTTTCTTACTTCATAACCCGATGGAGAAAAAAAACTCAATACGATTTTGTGTTTTGGAAAACGTTCCCTAATAACATTAAATAAAGGTAACCCTTGTTCATATTCTCCCAATGATGCACAATGAAACCAAAACGTGCTATCGGTCTTCTTTAAATTTTCCCTAAGAATCTCGAAAGTGATTTTCCTGCCCACATTGCCTTTCCTTATTTTATCACTAAATAAAGAAAAGCCTTTTAATCCAAAACGAATTAGTTGTATACCTATATTATATATATAATTCAATTGCTATGTCTTTATGGGCTAAATTACATTTCTTTAAAATAAAATAATCAAATACGTAAATGAATTTTGTAATTTTGAGACCCTAAACCAATTTTAGAGTTATTAAAATTGACCATACGTAAAGGTCTGAATTTTTTATT
>DATGOR010000113.1:0-3173 GCA_035305805.1 Vicingaceae bacterium
AAATGATAAAAGCGGCTATTAAGCCTCGCATACTAATTAAGAAAAGTATAAGTACTGCAATAAAAAGCCAAGTTTTTTTATTGTTCAATATTGCATTAACCGCCATGAAAAAGCAGAAAACCAGCACAATATCAGGAGATACCATCGTTGCCTGAGACAGAAATGTTGGATCTGCTAATACTAACACCATTGCCCATATCATCCAAGTGGTTGCTCCTAAAAAATATTTTGCAAGAACATAAACTTGATACACTATTCCTAATAAAAATGGCAACATAGCAAAGTGAGCTACCACTAGTGATTTACCAAATAACTGCCATACTTTAGCTATATACATCGCCAACAAAGGAAAATGACCGGCATCAATATCTTCCGGAGTTATAAGGGTAGAAAAGTTATTTCCATAAAAGAAATGAGCTGGTGCAGCTACTAATTTAATAGTGTCCCAATAAAAGAAATGATTAGAAACATAGATGGTAAGCAAAATAAAAAACAAGAAAAAGGGCAAGAGTATTTGTGCTTTTCTATTTATCATTCTTAGGAAAATTTCCGTCCAAAACTACTTATTTTTTTTTCGTAGCCAAATTAAATCCCAAACCGAAAGATAAACGAAGTTCATTAATAGAATATGGAGGAAACTCAGAAAGATGCTTACCTGAAACAAACCTTCCGTCAACAAATAAGTGAAACCATTTAGCCGCAAAATAATTAAACCCTACTACAGCAGAAACTAAAGGAGTTGCTTCTGTTTTAGTAGTTCCGTTATAACGTGTGGCAGCCAATCCGGGCTGAACCCCAATATAAGGCACAAAGTTGGATTTTTTACTGAAATGATACGCCATTCCGGCAAACAAGTGGTGATTAACGTCCAAGCCGTTTTGTTCATTTTTTAGAAAGAAGTAAGTATCTCCTCGTGTGGTTAAAAACGAATGAATAAAATATTCTAAATTTCCGTGCAGAAAAATGTTATTTTCAGTTCTATCGGTAGATTTTCCTATGCCTACTGTCCCTTGAAATCGCAACAACCCTTCTTTTACAACCAACTCATTGGTTTGAGAAAATAAATTTACTCCACAAAAAACAATAACAATAACTAACGCCTTTTTTACCATAGTTGAGCAATTTTAAAATTAACACTTAGGGTAAATAACAAATGACCTTCCAACGAAAAGCCACTATGACCTTCTTTAGAAATATGTAGCTCCTTTATTCCATTATGTTCATGAATTTCTGTATGAACATCGCTTCCTAAATGCATCATGTATTGACTCGACAATGAAATGTCAACTATTTCAGAAAGATGAACGTGTGCCCCAAAACCCAGTTGTGTTGCCGAACTCAATCTGGATACAGTTTGAGGTTGAGAAATGGTTGCTGTATTAAATGTTGACCTTACTTTGGTATAATCAAAACAATGACCTGCCAATAAATAAGGAACAACTTTATTTTGAGTATTAAACGGATAAATCATTACCGACCAACCAATATGATAATCGTTACGAGTAGCCAATCCGTCAATATCTTCATTAATGAAATCGGCAAACCATTCGGTATTAATTCTATTACTTAATTGAACTCTAAATTGACCTCCAAAACCCACACCTAAATTTTCAGTAGCTCCAAAAGTGCTAAAGGTATTTCTTACTCCTAAAGAAAATGTTCCTGAAGGGTTTTCAGATAAATTTGGTCGCATATCTTCTTGAGCTAACGCAAAGAGCGGCATTAACAACAAAATGACAATAAAACGTTTCATAATTAAAAGAATTAATACTCCAAAAGTAACTAAAGTTGTCATTTATACAAACGGATAAATTTTGATTTGAGTATAATGTTTAAATATTTGGTATCTGAAAAACATTTTTTCACAACAAACTTATTTAAAGATAATTAGAGGTTATCATGTTTATTTACAATCCAGTTTATGCAACTAGATACACTTACATTGACGTCTAATGTAAAAATTAATCATATAGAATAAATTATGTTTCTAATTTATTTTATTATACATTTGTTGTAAACTTAACTTTATTTTAAATTATTAAACTATGAAAAGACTATTACTCCTATTATCTTTATCAATTTGTTTTAGTTCTAATATATTCTCCCAAAATGTACTTGTTATTGATTATAACAATGGGTTTTCAAGCGACCAAAGCAACAATTCCAGTAGGGTCTATAATAGATTAGTTGCAACAATGACAAGTGTAACAAGAGTTGGTTCAATACCTGCAACAATAAGCACCGCTTACGATCAAGTATGGATTTTTGGTTTTATGGGAGCTGCTTCCATAAATCCTGTTGTAAATTATATGAATGCCGGAGGTGCTGTATATGTTCAATCTGAAGTTGGATGTTGCGGTGACCCTGCTCAATTTTTAGACAATCTTATAAATGCAACTGTTACTATAGGAGGCTCAATAACACATGACGTAAGTACAATTCATAATGAAAACTATCAGTACCAGGTAAATCCTAATGTTTTTTGTGGGTCAGGTTCATTTTCAGGTTATGGTGCTGCAATAAGAGCTTTCCCGGGAACACCAGCTCAAAATGCTTTTATTCAATCTAATACTGCCTGTGGTAATTTAAGTAGAGTTGTAGCTGTTCAGTTCAGAAATTGTGATTTGATATCTGGAAATGGAGCTCTTATGGGTGCTGGTGATTTTAATATTTTTCCAACAACTGGATCTTGTACAAATGTAGGTGTTCTGGGTAATACCAACCATAATACATTAATTGATTTAATAGCTAACACCTTAATGAATTTAAAAAACTGTTCATTTGGATCCCCATCAGGATCAGCCTCTTGGACGAACCCCTCCCCTATATGTGCTGCTAATGGTTCTATTAACCTTAATAGTTTAGTTACCGGTACTGCGGGTGGAACATGGAGTGGCACCGGTGTTTCCGGCTCTACTTTTAACCCTGCTAGTGGTTCACAATCGGTTACTTATACCGTAGGTACTTCACCTTGTACTCAATCTCAAACACATACCATTACTGTTCGTCCTGATGTTAATCCAGCTTGGACCAACCCTTCGCCTATTTGTGCGGCTGCCGGATCTATTAACTTAAATAGTTTAATTACAGGCACTACCGGTGGAACTTGGAGTGGAACAGGAGTTTCCGGCTCTACTTTTAATCCTAGCTCGGGGTCACAATCCGTTACTTAT
>DATGOR010000114.1:0-5106 GCA_035305805.1 Vicingaceae bacterium
TGTTAACACCGAAGGCGTTCCACCTCCAAAATAAATGGTATTTATGGTCTCTGTTTTAAAATGGTCTTTTTGTAAAATAATCTCTTTTTGTAATGCAGCTAATAATTCCGATTTATATTTAAAATTGGTGGAAAAATGAAAGTCGCAATAACTACATTTTTGTTTACAGAAAGGAATATGGATGTAAATACCTGCCATTGTTTTAATTAACTTACATAAAACTATTTTTACCACATAGCTACATAGAATTAAAAGAATGTGCATAGCCATTCATAGCTTGTTTTCATTCCATGAAAACACTTTGTGCTACTTCTTTAATTTTTTATGAATTTATGTTTAACTATTAAGCTATGTGGTTAATTATTTAACTAATACTTTTTTAAAACAATTCTGAAAACAGTGCCTTTTTCGTTAGATTGTTTGACGAAAATTTTACCGTTATGGTAATTCTCAATAATACGTTTGGTTAAAGAAAGCCCTAAGCCCCAACCTCTTTTTTTAGTTGTATATCCGGGTTCAAAAATAGTTTTTTGTTTTGCTTTTGGAATTCCGTGTCCGGTATCGCTTATATCTATATACACAAATTGCTTTTGATCAATGATGCTGACGTCTATTTTTCCTTCACCTTGCATGGCATCAACAGCATTCTTTATTAAATTCTCTACTACCCAACTGAATAATGATACATTTAAAGGAACCATTATTTTATCTGCCTGTTCAAAACGGAAGTTAATGACCACATTCTTTGAAATTCGAGGTTGAAGGTAAGCCCCTGTACTCCTCAATACTTCACCCACATTTTCTTCGGAAAGCTTAGGCAAAGAACCAATTTTTGAAAACCTGTCAGTAATTACCTCTAAGCGTTGTACATCTTTAGAAAGTTCATCTATGGTTGTTTGGTCAACATTTTTAAGTTTTAGGTATTCTACCCAAGCCATTAAGGAAGATAATGGAGTACCTAACTGATGTGCTGTTTCTTTTGCTAATCCAACCCAAACTTGGTTTTGTTCGCTTTTTCTTGAGGTGCTAAATAAGTAATAGGCAATTAATATGAACAAGCCAATTACCCCAAACTGAAAAAAAGGATAATATTTTAATTGGGTGAGTAATTCACTATCTTTATAAAAAATGTATTGTGTTTCGTTGTTATTGATGGAAATTGCAATTGGCGGGTTTTGGCTTTTCATTTCTGCAATAGTATTCGCCAAATAGGTAGAATCCTTAATTTTATCTTTGTCTAAATTACCGTATTCAATCACTTTTGTTTGAGAGCTATCTGTAAAAATTACAGGAACAGAAGCTGAATTAACCACAATTTCTGAAATAAAGGATTTTATGATATCATCCAGTACTAATTTTAATTCTGTAAAAATTTCTGAATCTTGGTAATATAATTGATGGTTCCAAATAATATTGCGAGTAACATGTATTTTTATATCGATGGGATCATGAGTAACTTTCATTTCATCAAGCCGGCTTTGTAAGAAAGAGGTGGTGTCTATTCCTGCTTTTAAATCGATGTTTCGATAATTAATAATTTTACCATTTTCATCAGTAACAATCACTGGAATAGTTTCGTTTTGCCCAATAATTTGTAAGTAAAAGTTAGTAGCATCTTGATCGTTTGATGTTACAATACGTTTAGTAGCTTCTGCCCATATCTCAATTCGATTTCGTTCTTCTTCAGAAATCTTATTAAATAAATTTCCGGTCAGTTGAACCAAATTTGCTTTATTTTGAATGGCTCCGGCCCACAACCTCACTTTTTCTCTTTCTTCTTGTGCAATTTGACGCACTAAAATATTGGTGTACCATAAAGACGACAGCACAATAACTGCTGCAATTCCAACCAATAAAAGCTTCCAACGCTGTTTTTTTGAGTATAAATTCACGTTAAATTGTTATAGATGTAAACAAACCTATGAAATTACAAAATTGTTTGTAGAAGATGTCTTATTCTGAAAAAAATAAAAGAGCCGAAAATTAATTTTCGGCTCTTTTAATCTTATTATTAACGATAGAAATTATTTCTTTCCGTTTTTATTGACATCTTTTATATAGAGCTCCAAAGCCTTTGTCATAGAAGGAGCTTCCGGCTGTGGAGCACAAATGTCTATTCTCAAGCCGGCTTCTTCTGCTGCCTTTGATGTAGTAGAACCAAATACCGCAATTCTGGTGTTATTTTGTTTAAATTCAGGGAAGTTTTGAAACAAAGATTTTATTCCCGAAGGGCTAAAAAATGCTAAAACATCGTAATTTACATCCTTTAAATCACTTAAATCGCTACAAACAGTTCTGTACAACACAACACACTGATATTTAAAGCCTTCTTTATCCAACAGTTCTTTAATGTTCGGACTCACAATGTCTGAACAAGGCAATAAAAATTTACAGTCTTTGTGTTTTTTTAAAACAGGAATTAAATCTTGAAATGTTTGTTTTCCTGTAAACACTTTTCTTTTTCTATAAACAATATATTTTTGAAGGTAGAAAGCAATTGCTTCAGAAATACAGAAATATTTTAAGGATTCCGGCACATTGTACCTTACCTCCTCGGCTGTTTTAAAGAAATAATCTACCGCATTTCTACTAGTAAAAATCACAGCATTGTAATCTGCAAAATTGATTCGTTGACTTCTAAAATCTTTTAATGAAACTCCCTCTACATGTATAAATGGCCTAAAGTCAATTTTAACTTTACACGTTTCTGCCAGATCAAAATAGGGGGATTTGTCGCCTTCAGGTTTTGGTTGAGAAACTAAAACACTTTTCACTTTCAACATATAAAACTCTTTTTTTTAGTTAAATAATCGTTTTTAAAAGATAAAATACTTAATAATAACGATTAACGGTAAAATTTCGAGGGTGCAAAGGTAAGAAATAATATGTAATACAGAAATATTTTTTTGCTTGCCCACCAAAAATAGCCTTATCATATTGACTATAAATATTATAGCGATAAAAACTAAGGTGAAATTACGATAACCCGAAAGCTCTCCAAAACTTGAAAAGTAGTTTAATACCATCAAAGGAACTAAAACAACCCCTGCCAATATGGTATGAATTGAAGTTAAATATACATAAACTGCACTCAAACTATGAAAGTCGAAAAGATAGTTTAATATCATGCCTAGAAATTGTTTAACGGCATAAAAAATCAATACAAATACAGCTATCTTTAGATAGAATAAAGAGGTGCTGTTATAAAATAAATCTTTGTACAATAAATAATCGTAAAGAAACATAGAGATACTGATAACAGCAACTAGGTGCAACAACAAATTTGCCTGATTAAAAAACATCTTTTCACTTCGAATAGCTTCATACATGCTGTTATTAGAAAATAGTGATGATGCTATTTGCTTAAATCTGGCAGTGTTAAAAGCTTTAGCAATGGCAATAAGCAAAACAGACAACACCAACAAAATAGCTTGCCAAGTTCCAACAAATTGATACTTAATTTCCGGAGAAAACAATATGGTTGGTTTTTCTTGCTGAACCATTGTTGTATCATTCATTGCAATAGGTTTCCTAACAGGTAGTTCTTGTAAACGGTGGGTTTTTATGCCATAATTTACAGTATCTGCAAAGGATGGTTGTGTTTGTTGAGGCAGCTGTTCCTTAGATTGAAAAATGGCTTTTTTAGGTTGCTTCTTAGGGCTTACAATTACTGATTCAATGGGGGCTTCATCAACTTCTTCTATTAATTCAATAGGAAAAAAAGAAGTATCTATCTTTTGTTGAGTAGTATCTTGATTGCTTTCCGATTGAAAAGTGTTCAAACTATCTTGTCGCTGATATGTGTAACCTGATAAACCCATTGGTTTACAAAAATAAGTGAAAGTTTGATAGGACTAAAATATATTTAATCCCTAAGTTCGTGAGTAAGCAAAATACTAAAGCTATTTCATTAACCTGAAATTTGGTTAAAAAGTAAAAAGCCCAAACGGAATGATTCTGTTTGGGCTTTTTATATTGTTCAAGGAAATAAATTACCTGATTTTATCTGTCTTTTTAGACGAGTAATTAATTTTAAGGGCATTAGCTTTCCTAAGCTCTTGCTTTACATCTGTAACAATACCCATCTCTGTTTTTTGATCTACTTTCAACGACCAAGTAATCATGTTTCTTTCAGCTTCGTCTCTTTCGTCTTTTTCCATTTCTACAAACTGAAAAATATCTTCTTTGGTTTTAAAAGCATCATTTAACTGAATTCTTGGTGCTGTACCAAAAACAGGCTGCAATTCTTTGATTGGTTTTCCAATGTAAATATAACTCACCAAAGATTTTCTCTCTAACTTTTCTACTTCAGTAGCACTCGGTAGAGCATTAACCACTTTCAGGGTAGTTTCTCTCATAGTGGTAGTAACCATGAAAAAGAAAAGTAACATAAAAACAATATCAGGTAGGGCTGCCGTAGAAATAGCAGGTTGCCCTTTGCTTCCTTTTTTTCTAAATTTTGACATTAATTTGTTCCTCCTACTTTTTTAGGTTCCGCTTCAGAAATTCGTTGTGGATAAACCGATTTTACAGCATCCAATTGAACTTCCGCTGTTTCAGAAGCAGCAGACTGCTGTAATAACTCTTGATAAGTTTTTCCGAAACGTTGTTGTGCAAACTCATTTCTTAGTTCGTTGTATGCTGCCACCAATTCATTTTGTACTTTTATGTACATATCATAAGACGTTCCATTATCGTTTTGAAGCGAAATGATTTGTTTTGACACAGGGAATAAACCAATTCCTTCAATTTGTTCCTCTTTAAATTCCGGCATATCCGGATTACTAGGATCTGATTTAATGAATTCTTTGGCTTTTCTTCTTAACTCACTAACTTCCATATACTCTCCTTCTACCAATAATTGATCATTGGCATTTACCAATATTTCAAAAATATTTCTTTGTTTAATTGGTGGTGGTGGTTCAGTTATATCTTCAGGAGGTGGCGGTAATTTTCTAATCAATCCTGTATCTGTATCCATTGTGGTGGTTACCAAAAAGAATATCAATAACAAGAAAGCGATATCCGCCATGGATCCGGCATTAATTTCTGATATTTCTCTTTTTGCCATTTTTATTTGAATATTTTAGATACTTCTGAAAAAAT
>DATGOR010000115.1:0-4511 GCA_035305805.1 Vicingaceae bacterium
GCATTTCGCCCACAAAATCAGAAACAAATTCATGCGGTTGCCCCAGAATTACACCTCCGTTATCTCTACTTTTAATAAAGAAATAATCAGCATTTAGACCAATTCCATTGACAAAAAATGTTTTTTCTGAAGCATCATACCTGTTTCCGATATTAAAATTTATAGAAGCGGTATGACTACTATAAGATGCTGATGTGCTTTGAGTAGCAACCAATGTGTTATTTAAGAGGGTAGTGGACTCAAAATCCTCCCCACCTCTAAACCATTTGTAAGTTAGTCCATAGTCAATGTAGTTGATAACACGTCTGTTCGTCATTTTAAATTTACCAATTTCTGCCAACAAACCAAACTTTCCGGTAGGTTTTGCTAAATAATCTTGTTTAAAAGTTTGATTGATACTATCCGTAAAATTGATGCTTGCTTCATTTTTTAAATAAGGAAACATGTAAGTTGCTCCCAAACCAAAATACCAACCTTTGTCAATGTTTTCATCTCCTGTTCGGTAAAGACCACTTCCTTTTCCGGGTTTGTAGGCTTGTCCAAAACTTAAGGAAGATATGAAAACACATAAAAAAACAAGCAATAATTTACGCATGATGAATGGTTTGGTTATGTCAACAAAAATACTCTAATTATTTTAATCGCATTAACTACTTTGATAGATAAGTTGTTGTTTGATGAATGTTTTTTAATACTTAATTTTTACTTTTACACTTTAATTTAGAAGTAGCTATGCAAAAAACCACAGAATCAGACTCGCATTATGATGAGTTGGATAAAATGTCCACTCAAGAATTATTAATAAATATCAATAATGAAGATAAAAAAGTAGCTTTTGCGGTAGAAAAAAGTATTAACAAAATCATTCCTTTAGTAGATGTTATTGTAAAAAAGATGCAGCTTGGTGGTAGATTGTTTTATATTGGTGCCGGAACTAGTGGGCGATTAGGCGTTGTAGATGCATCTGAATGTCCGCCAACTTTTGGAGTGGCTCACGATTGGGTAATTGGATTAATTGCCGGAGGAGATGCTGCCATAAGAAAAGCTGTTGAATTTGCTGAAGATAGTAAAAAACAAGCTTGGAAAGATTTACAGGCACATCAAATTAACACCAATGATGTGGTAATTGGTATTGCTGCCTCAGGAACCACACCTTATGTAATAGGAGGTTTGTCGGATTGTCAGAAAAACGGCATTATTACAGGTTGTATTGTATGTAATGCCAACTCACCTGTTGCTCAAGTGGCTGATTATCCAATAGAAGTTATTGTAGGACCTGAGTTTGTAACCGGAAGTACCCGTATGAAATCCGGAACAGCACAAAAGCTGGTGCTTAACATGATTTCAACATCGATTATGATAAAATTAGGAAGGGTAAAGGGGAACAAAATGGTGGATATGCAACTATCTAATAAAAAGCTAGTAGATAGAGGTACATTGATGATAGCCAATGCGTTAAATATAGACTACGAAAAAGCTAATGCCTTGTTAGTAAAACACGGAAGCGTAAGAAAAGCGATTGATAATTATAATTTGTAACCCAATAAAAATACCAAACAGCCTTTTAAATCTTCTTCTGCGGCAGGAATAGTATAAACAATGTACATTTTCTTTGATTTTTCAGGTTCAAAAGAATAAAGATGTCTGCCGGCTTCTTTTACTTTACTTAATGTGAATAAAGCATTTTTGGTTTTATTCCCCGGTTTTTTATCGTAGATGGTTATTTCAACATCTTTGGGCAACCCGGCAGTATTGAATAAAAAACGGTATTTTTCTCCCATAAACAATGGAACTTCTATACCTGTTTGAAATGCATCTTTTTTATAAACTATACGAGTTATTTGAGACGAATCATACTTGTATTCAGGTTTTAAAAGTGGCTTTAGTTCATTTTTTAAGTCAGCCGCTACACATTGTACTTCTTCTAATTTAAGTGCTGTAGATGTTAGTAATACCAACAATGTGGTGCTGTAAAATATAATCTTTTTCATTTGTTTATTTTTATAATTCATTAAATAGTTCAAATGGAACTTCTTTTATAATGAAGTTGTTTTATCTGTTTAATTTTTTATAATTTTAGTTCGCAAATCAATAATTTGTTGACTTAAATTATCAATTTGCTCCTTGTTTAAAACAGCATCTTCATCTTCCTTTAAGAAATCGAAATTTTTATTAATTACAGTTAAATCAGCAATTAATTCATCAAATTCTTGGTCTTCATTAATTTGTTCCAACGCTTTTAGTAGGTTTTCTAACACAACAGCTTGCTCGGTTAGTCGGTAAACCAATTTTTCGTTACTGTTAGTCTGATTTACTTGAGCTCCTAAATACATGGTTTCAATCCATGCACCTGCAAAAATTATCGGACCGGTATATCCCATGCCATTTTCATCCAAATAATTATCTAATTGAATTTGTAAATCTGCCATAATGGTAACCAATGAGTCGTGATTGTTTACATTAGACTCTAATCGTTTGGATAACCCCATTGTATTAAATACATCTGTCATCCACATTTTTTCAGACAAACGTCTAAGTGTCGAGAGGTAATCAATGGCAGACTGAGTTTGATTATTAATGATACAATAAGCCATGTCGGCAGAATAAACACCAAAGTTTAATTTTTGGGCATATTTAGTATTGTAATTCTCCACATTTTTAGTTGAGCTGGTTAAATCACCAATATAAGTTAATCCGGAATTTTTAAACAATTCGGCTATTTGTAATGGAGAAGGCAATAAGTAGCTCATAGATTCTTCCGTTGTGGTTTCGTCATTTTCTACGGAAGTTGAATCTATGTTTTGAGGAATATTATCTTGTGCATTGTTGCTGTCAGAGCCACACGAATAAAGTGCAAAAGCACCTATAAAACTTGCCAGTACTAATTTTTTCATAGAAATTAAGGGTTTTTAAATTTCGGCTAAAATAAAAAAAAATTAGAACAAACAAATTTAATTTTCAATGATTTAAAGCTTAAAAACTAAATATTCGTCATTTTTTTATAATTTTATTCGCTCAAACTAAAACTTAAAATCTAACACCATGAAAATTTCTACTTTTTTAAAATTTGTAGCCCTATTTAGTATAATCATATTTTTCTCAGCTTGTAATTCAGAAGAAACAACTGATGAAACAATTACTAACGAACAAGCAGAAACGGTAGATAATACTCCTGAAATGAATGCAAATTCTGAAGTAACAGCAGCAGATACAAGTGCTACAGGTGTGTATCAGGAAGAAGTGGATGAAAGTCAAGAGGATGGATTAAAAGCTGCATTACAGAAAAAAAATGAAGTAGTAGTGGAAGAGGGTGGTTTGTCTTTTTGTGATTGTGTTAAGAAACAAAAAGAATTAAATGATTTGATTATGGAAACGGAAGATGATGCCGAAATGGAAAAAGCCATGCAAGAACTAGAAAACATGAAAACAGGAGAATGTAAAGTGTTGTTTTCTACCAATCAAAATAACATTGAGGAAAAACAAGCTCATGCCAGAAAAGTAAAAGCTTGTCTTTAATCATTCCTTTTACAAAATATTGCCTTTTAATCCTTAAAAAGCACTAATTTTGGAGTTTAATTTTAACTTCAACATAAGGTGTTTAATTTTCGACAATACTTTTCAATAGATAAGCCACAACGTCCCATCTTTTGGTGGCTAATGACTGGCTGTTTGCTCATATTTGTAATGGTGGTAATTGGTGGTATTACTCGCTTAACAGGCTCCGGTCTTTCAATGGTAGATTGGCATTTGTTAATGGATGCTATTCCACCAATTAATGAAACACAATGGTTGGAGAAATTTGAGGATTACAAGCAATTTCCGGAATATCAGCAAGTGAATTTTCACTTTACTTTAGAGGAATTTAAGTCGATATATTTTTGGGAATGGTTGCATCGTTTGCTCGGAAGACTTTTGGGAATAGTATTTATCATTCCTTATTTTTATTTTATTTTTAAAAAACAATTTACTAAAAAATTATTTAGACAAACTACCGTTTTGCTTAGCTTGGGAGCGTTACAAGGTTTTATAGGTTGGTGGATGGTAGAGAGTGGATTAGTAAAAGATCCGGATGTAAGTCATTTTAGGTTAGCCATACATTTAATTACTGCATTCATCACATTTGCTTATACATTATGGGTGGCTTTAAGTTTACTTCAGCACAAATTAACATTTTCTGCACCAACTTTAATCATTAGAAAATGGTTGAAAATTTTGTTGGTAATACTTATTGTACAAATTATTTATGGTGCGTTTGTAGCCGGACTCAACGCAGGGTTTATTATGAACACGTGGCCCAAAATGGGCAATCAGTGGATACACGATGCTGTTTTTGCTATTAAACCACTTTGGAAAAACTTTACGGAAGGGTTAGCAGGAGTTCAATTTATTCACCGATACTTAGCTGTTGTTGTAGTAGCTTTGGTGGTATATATTTGGTTTAAGGCGTCTAAACTTTCGGTAAACTTAGCTCAGCTCAATGGGTTAAAATTTTTGATGCTCATTG
This sequence comes from Vicingaceae bacterium, assembly GCA_035305805.1. Classification (GTDB taxonomy): domain Bacteria; phylum Bacteroidota; class Bacteroidia; order Flavobacteriales_E; family Vicingaceae; genus BRH-c54. The sequence goes on from DATGOR010000115.1 coordinate 4,505, forward strand.
TATTTAT
>DATGOR010000116.1:0-16831 GCA_035305805.1 Vicingaceae bacterium
AAATAGAGGGTTTTTCCGTTTGCTGATAAGCTGGCACTACCTTCCCAACTATCGTTAGAATTGACATCACCCTCAATTTTTTTAGGTCTGCTCCAATCTTTTCCTTCCAGTTTACTGATGTAAATATCGCCCAAATTATTATTTTCACTTTTGTAGATAAATAATGTTTGACCATCTACTGATAAGCCAATAGCAGCATCATGTCCTTCGCCATTAATGTTTGGTCCGATACTAACCGGTTCAGTCCATTCTCCATTTTCTTTGTAAGAAATAAAAACATCCTCAAAATAAGGCTCTGAACTCATGGATTGAGGAATTTTATCTGCTCCTACACTTTTTACTCCTCTGTAAGTAAATATCATTACAGTTTCGTCAGCAGAAATTACAGGAACATATTCTGAATATTGAGAGTTGATAGGGAAACCAACATTTTCAATTATATTTTCATGGATGGTATCAGCTAAAATTTCTTTTGCACTTCGGGCATTTTGCATCATTTGGTTGGCAATTCTTATTTGTTCGGCTTCATCAGCAGGGGCTGAGCTCACATAAAAGTTGAATAACTCAATAGCTTTATCAAAGTTATAATTAACGGCATAAGCCTTGGCTAAATAAAAGTTAATAATAGTGTATTCTGCATTTTCTTGTTTTACTTCTTCAAGCAGGGTTAAAGCTTTTTCTTTTTGGTTAGGATCGTAAGTAGCACAAATGCCATACATTAATTTATAGTATAAGTCTTTTTTATCAAACTCGTGTAGTTGAGAAAACTTGTCTAAGGCATCCAAAAAATTATTTTCTTCAAAATCTTGCTCAGCTAATTCCAACATTTTTTTGGCGTCTTTTTTGGTAAGAGCACCTTCATCAGACTGAGAATAAGCATTAACAGAAATTAATAACAACAAAAAAGTTAATAATCTTAGGCTTTCTTTAATTTTCATATTTTTATAAATTGTTATTTTGCATTTTAAATTGAGGGCAAACATAAGCAATTCAAACAGATACTAAAACTTTTTTTTGAAACAAAAGCGGCACATATATTACACTTTTACAACATTATTGATGATATTGGTTTTTACGCTGTTGTTTCAATCGTGTAACCCTACCAAACATTTAAAAGAGGATGAAATTTTTCTAAAGAAATCTTCTGTTAAAATTGATAATAATAAAGTGGATAAGGACGAACTTTCCTCTTATATTAAGCAAAAGCATAATAAAAAAATATTGGGAATTTTTCGGTTTCATTTAGGAATTTACAACCTCAGAAACAAAAAAGATACTGATTTTTTTAAAGAAGTAGGAGAAGCTCCTGTTGTTTACGATTCGTTATTGGCAAAAAAGAGTGTTCAACAAGTAAAATTGTATTTGAAAAACAAAGGTTATTATGATAGTGAAGTTTTTTATACAGAAAAGTTTAATTCCGATAGTTCAAAAGTGAAAATAAAATTTTCCGTAAAAACGGGGGATCCTTATCTTGTAAACAAAGTTACTTACCATGTGCAAGATTCAAATTTGTACGCTCCGGTGGTTTTAAGACATTATAAATCTCACATTAAAAAAGAAAAACCACTCGATTTGGATTTGTTGGACAAAGAAAGAGAACGAATTAGAGATGTGGTTAGAAATAGTGGCTATTTCTATTTTAATAAAGAACACGTTAAATTTTTGGTAGATACTACAGACATGGTAAAAAGAGCAAATATTACTATTGAGGTAGTTAACCCTATAACATCAAGTGGGGATACTACCATCCAAAATAAACATGAAAAATATGGAATCAACGATGTGCATGTTTATATTAGTAAAGACTTTTTAAATAAAAATATTAGTGGTTTTGATACGGTTTCTTATAAAAAAATCATCATAAGTCATGAAGAAAAATTGGTATATCGACCAAAAATGATTAACCATTCACTGAGCCTAAAACCCCAACAAGAATATGCCTTAGAAGACCAACAATTAACGTATAAATATTTAACTGAGTTGGGGCTTTTTAGAACTGTAAACATACAATTTGATAATACTGATGAAAAGCTAGGCGACACTTTAAAATCATTAGATGTAAATATTTATCTCACTCCGCAAAAGCTAGCATCGATGTCGGTGGAAGCAACAGGAACAAATAGTGGAGGAAACTTAGGTATGAAAGGTGGTATAGTTTATTTGAATAAAAATTTATTTAGAGGTGGGGAGCGATTAACTATTCGAATGAATGGAGGTTTGGAAGCTCAGCAATTAATTAACCAATCTGCCGATCAAGTAGAGTTTTTAGGATTGCCATTCAATACGTTGGAAGTTGGTCCTGAAATTAACCTTGAAATTCCCCGATTTATTTTACCTTTTGTAAATACGGAAACATTTGCTCGGAGTTTAAATCCTAAAACAACCTTCAACTATTTAATGAATTACCAAAATCGCCCCGAATATACACGAAACCTTACCCAGTTTTATTTTGGTTATTTCTGGAACCAATCCAATTTTGTTAAACACTACATCAACCCTATCAATGTTAGTTTAATTAAAATTGCACTTACGGATGATTTTAAAGAAAGAATTTTCACAGAAAACAACCCTTTTATTGTAAACAGTTTTACCGACCACTTTATTAACTCTTCCAGCTACACCTTAGTTTATTCTAATTATACCTTTAAAAAAACCAGAGATTTTCAATACTTCAGAGGAAACATAGAAGCTGCCGGTAATGCCCATACCTTATACGATAGAGTAGCAGGAACAGAAAAAAATGAAAACGGTGCTTACGAAATTTTCGACATTCAATATGCTCAGTTTGTAAAGTTTGATTTAGATTATCGGTATTACAATCAATCTCCTGCCGGAAATTTAGTAAGCAGAATTGCTTTTGGAATAGGTAAGCCTTACGGAAACTTGAATGTAATGCCTTTTGAGAAAAGTTATTTTGGTGGTGGTGCTAACGGAATTAGAGCGTGGCAAGCTAGAACTCTAGGACCGGGTTCTTTACCTGATTCGTTAATTTCCACCCAGTTTGTCAACCAGATAGGTGAAATTAAAATTGAAGGTAACGTAGAATATCGTTTCGATATTACCAAATTATTTGAAGGAGCTGTTTTTGTTGATGCAGGAAATATTTGGATATCCCGTCCTGATGAACAGCGACCCAATGCTGAATTTAGAGTGGATAGGTTTTGGCAAGATTTAGCCATTGGAGCAGGAGTAGGGCTTCGACTTGATTTTAATTTCTTCTTATTCCGCTTTGATTTAGCAGCAAGATTAAAAGATCCTTCCGCCATCAACCCCGAAGAATTTAAATTGCAATGGAGAACTCCCAATCTTAATTTAGGTATAGGTTATCCGTTCTAGCCATTCAATTATAAAATTGGCATTTTTTTGGTAAGGTTTAGTGCCAAATTATTTATACTTTTGAAAATAAATTAAATAAACTATGAAAAGAACTATACTATTATTTACAATTGTTGCACTACTATTTGCTTGTGCCTCTTCTTCCAAAAAATTAGAAAAAGGCGACTACGATGCTGCCATGCAAATTTCTGCTAAAAAAATAATGAAAGACCCCGGGAAGTTTGAAGAAGTGGATGTGTTTAATGATGCGTATAGAATGGCAAACAACAAAGATAAATCAGAGATAGATCGATTAAAACAAGTCGGAGATCGAGCCAATTGGGGTAAGATTTACCAACTTTATAACAACTTAAAACGCAGACAAGAATTGGCTGCGACCTTGCCTCCTGTTGGTATAAATTACGATAATGAAAATTATACTTCTGAAATTGAAAATGCTAAAAACCAAGCGGCTATGTACGCTTATGAAAAAGGAAACGAATTGTTGCAAAGTGGCAACCGTTTTGAGGCCAGAAAAGCACATGCTTTTTTTATAGAAGCAAACAATTACATTCCCAATTACCAAGATGTAAACGAAAGAATTAATGCTGCTAAAATATTGGGTACTACCAATGTGTATTTTGAAATTGCAGATAACTCCGGAATTGTTGCCCCTAAAGCAATGATGGACGATATTCAAAGCATGAACGTGGATGAATTAGATGAAACATGGATTAACTATGATAACTTTGTAGATACCACCAAAGCGTATCACTATTCCATTATTTTAAGTCTGGATTTAATTGAAGTTTCTCCGGACGAACTTAAAGAAACCACTACGGTGGAGAAAAAAGAAGTAGAAGATGGTTTTGATTATGTGTTGGATGCTAACGGAAATGTTACCAAAGATAGTTTAGGCAATGATATAAAAATATACAAATACAAAACGATTAGTTGCACAGTAAACCGTTACATACAAAAAAAAGCAGCCAGAATTACTGCCAACTTAAACTATTTTGACAATTACACCAACAACAAAATAAAAACAGAACCGGTGGTTTCGGACGCTTTGTTTGAAAACCAATATACCATTGCCGTAGGAGAACTAGACGCATTGAGCCCTGAGACAAGAAAAGAACTAAACACCAAAGCTGTTCCATTTCCACCAACAGAGGAATTGCTAATTCAAGCCGGAAATGTGATGAAAGAGATGACCAAAACAGCCATTGTTTCTAACAAAAGTTTGATAAAATAAATAAATTTTCAATAACGCAAACATAATATTTCTTTGCAAGGCATTCTAATTTAAAATTTTGAGTGATTAAAAAGATGAAAATCATTATTACAATATTTATACTAACAAAATTTTTCATTGTAGAAGTTGTTGGACAAAATGATTCAGTTATAAATATTGAACAAACTGAAATGTTATCAGCAAAAGAATCTAAAAATGAAAAATTTAACTTCTGTACAATTAGACTTTCTCGTGATGACTTTCGAAATCAAAAAGAAATAAAAGTAAGCAGTAAAAAAAGCTGTACTTTGGTTGTTAAAGGCATTAGTACAACTAATACTCTATCAATATATACGGCTAATCCCAAAGATGGAGGAAAACTTATAATAAATAAAAGTTGCAGAGCTAGAAGGAAAATAAAATTAGACACATCTGGGCTTCCCTTGGGGAAATATTTTATGATATTCAGTGGTTGTCGCCATAGTGGATGGACAACTTTAACAATAAAATAGCCCCCTATCACTTAAATGCAATTGTAATGCGTTTGTTCTCTTTTGAAAAACCTATTTGATGGTTTAAATAAAACGTATATTTGGTCACTTATATATAAAAAAGTACTCTAGCATTTAACTAACATCCTATTAAATTCATACAATGAGAAGATTTATACTAATCATAATTTCTTTTGTAACTTTTACTAATACTACAGAAGCTCAGACTGATGACAAAAAGTTTGATTGCATTGAAAACAATCAAGTTTGCGACTATTTAATAGAAAATGGTGATACCATTTGGAAAAATTGTGTTGCCCCATACTTCCCAATTAATGATTATCTGAACTACGGAGAAGATTGTTTTGAACTATATTGGCTCTATAAATACTCTTTTTTACTTCATGCAATTGATGAAAAAGTTTTATTTAAAGAAAACAAAAACTTTACTCGAATACTATTGCTCAAGGCTAAAATGTCTAAATTAATTTTAATCGAAAGAAATGATTCGCATTATAATATAACCATAAAAGAGTTTGAATTAGATACTGTTATACTCACAAATAAAATAACAAAAATTGATTATCAAACCAATTCATATTCATTGTCTGAAACTGAATACACATCTATTGATGAGATTCTTAAAAAAAGTAACATCTATTCTGTTGAAGCACATCCTATTCAATATTTTGCATTCTCAGATTATGATGTTGTATGTTTTGAGTCATATGGATACGGTGGTTATGTAATGACAGATTTGTACATCCCATTTATTAAAAATGTAAAACAATATAATGGGTTATTAAAGTTTATAGAAAAAATTGAGGACAAAGTAAAAAAGTCATCCACATCCAACTAAAAAAATAAAACTACTTGTCAACTAAACTTATTTGCTGAATTTCGCCATCATTTTTATTTCCGATGAATTTAGAAAAGAAAATTTGGCAATACCTATTGTTGTTTTTGTTGGCTTTTATTTGGGGCAGCTCTTTTATTTTAATGAAAAGAGGTATGAAAGCTTATTCTCACGATGAAGTAGCGGCACTAAGAATTGCTATTTCATTCTTGTTTTTACTGCCTTTTTTGTTTAAGCACATCAAAAAAGTGGCAGCCGACAGATGGAAGTATTTAACCGTAGTGGGCGTATTCGGGAGCGGAATTCCTGCTTTTTTATTTACGTTGGCAGAAACACAAATTACCAGCTCTTTAGCAGGAATGTTAAATTCACTAACTCCTTTTTTTACATTAATTTTTGGCATTTTAATTTTTAAAGTTCCGGTACACAAAGGAAAATTTTTGGGAGTTTTTATAGGGTTGCTTGGAGCGTTGGGGTTGGTAGTTTCAAACGGAATAGATATGAGTAACACTCCCATTTTTTATGCGTTATTAGTGGTAATTGCTACGATTTGTTATGCCATTAGTGTCAACACCATCAAAAAATATTTGGGACAAATTAATTCAGTAGCCATTACAGCTTTGTCTTTTTTAACCATAGGTATTCCTAGCATCATTTATTTATTTTTTACCGATTTTTATAGCATCACCCTAACCAGTTCTGAAGCACCAAAAGCGTTGGGATACATTGGGTTATTAGCTGTTATTGGTACGGCATTATCCATTATTATTTACAACCAGCTTATCAAACATACTTCTGCAGTTTTTGCTTCTACTGTAACTTATCTTATCCCTGTATTTGCCATTATGTGGGGAGTAATAGACGGTGAGGAAATTAATACCATTCAGATAGGAAGCATATTCGTCATTTTAGTAGGAATTTACTTTGTGAATAAAATTAAATAAAAACAGTCTTTTTAATCTGCTCTGAAACTTGAATATTGCATATTGATTATTAAATTTGCCGCTTTAATTTTTTATCGTATCAAACCTTAAAATGGCATCATCAACTAAATACATTTTTGTAACAGGAGGAGTAGCTTCCTCATTAGGAAAAGGAATTATTGCAGCATCATTGGCTAAACTGCTTCAAGCCAGAGGCTATTCAACCACTATTCAAAAACTCGATCCTTATATTAATGTAGATCCGGGTACGCTTAATCCTTATGAACATGGAGAATGTTTTGTTACAGATGATGGTGCAGAAACCGATTTAGATTTGGGACATTACGAAAGATACTTAAATGTTCCTACTTCTCAGGCTAATAATGTTACCACCGGCAGAATCTACCAATACGTTATTAATCAGGAAAGAGAAGGTGCTTATTTGGGGAAAACTGTTCAGGTTATTCCACATATTACTGATGAAATTAAAAGACGAATTAAACTACTAGGCAATACCGGAGAATACGATATTGTTATTACCGAAATAGGAGGGACTGTTGGTGATATTGAGTCTTTACCTTATATAGAAGCCGTTCGTCAGTTAAAGTGGGAACCCGATTTTGATTGTATTGTGCTACACCTTACTTATGTGCCTTTTTTAGCTGCCTCGGGAGAGTTGAAAACCAAACCTACTCAACATTCTGTTAAGCAATTATTAGAGTCGGGAGTTCAACCGGATATTTTGGCTTTGCGTACCGAAAATAAACTAACCGAAGGAGTAAAAGAAAAAGTAGCGTTGTTCTGTAATATTTCTCCCAAAGCGGTGATTGAAGCCATGGATGCCGAAACTATTTACGATGTGCCATTGCTGATGCAAGAAGAAGAGTTAGATAAAGTGGTGTTGGATAAATTAAACTTGCCTTATAAGGAAGAACCCGAGCTTATTGCTTGGAAACAGTTTTTACATAAATTAAAAAATCCTAAAAAAACCATAAAAATTGCTTTAGTAGGAAAATATACCGAATTGCAAGATGCTTATAAGTCAATTTCTGAAGCTATTATTCACGCAGGAACGCACTTAGAAATCAAAGTGGAGGTTGATTGGATACATTCTGAAGATATCAATGAGAAAAACTGCAAGCAATTACTAAATGAAATAAATGGCGTTTTGGTAGCCCCCGGTTTTGGAGAGCGAGGCATTGAAGGGAAAATAGCGGCTATAAAACATGCCAGAGAAAACAACATTCCGTTTTTTGGCATCTGTTTAGGAATGCAGTGTGCAGTAATTGAGTATGGAAGAAATGTGTTGGGGCTTACCGATGCTCACTCAACAGAAATGTACCCTGAAACACCTTATCCGGTAATTTACTTAATGGAAAGTCAGAAAAATATAAGTAATAAAGGAGGCACTATGCGATTAGGAGCTTACCCTTGTGCGGTAAAAGAAAGTTCCAAGGCATTTGAAGCTTACCATACTGCTAATATTCATGAGCGACACAGACATCGTTATGAGTTCAACAATAAATTTTTAGAGCAATACGAAAAAGCGGGAATGATGGCAACAGGATTAAATCCCGATAACAACTTAGTAGAGATTGTTGAAGTAAAAAATCATCCTTGGTTTGTTGCTGTTCAGTTTCATCCGGAATATAAAAGTACCGTAATTAATCCGCATCCGCTGTTTACAGCATTTATTAGTGCTGCGGGAAATCATCAGAATAAATAAAAACAACATTTTTTGCTGTAAAAACAGCATTTCAATAAATAATTAAATGAGCAAAGGATTAGATAAAAATGGCGTAATTGGTTTGGTGTTAATAGGTGTTATATTAATTCTATTCAGTTATTTAACACAACCAACCGAAGCAGAATTAGAAGCTAAACGTAATAAAGAAGCTGCCGAAAAAGCCAAAACCGAACAAGTAGAAAAAAATAAAGAAGTACTAAAACCAAGCGTTGATGATACTACAGCTGCTATCACTCAGGCAAATGATACTAATTATACAGCCCCCGATTCGTTAGCATTGTCAAAGCAAGATTCTATAGAACAAATACAAGAAATGGTGGAGTTCGGACCATTTTTAAATGCCACCAAAGGGGAAGAAAAAACATTTACTTTAGAAAATAATAAAGTAAAAATTACTCTTTCTAACAAAGGTGGTAGAATAACCTCTGTAGAGTTAAAAGAATTTGTTACTTACGATTCGTTGCCTTTGGTATTGTTTGAAGATAAACTATCTCGTTTCAATACTGAATTGTCTATTCCCGGAGCTACAGGAAAAAGTTCATTAAGAATTATCAATACCGAAAACCTGTTTTTTGATACTGAAAACACCTCGTTGGTAGTAGAAAATGGAGATGCCAAATCTTTTGTTTTAAGACTTTATACCAACGATAAAAACAGTTTTGTAGAATACAAATACACCCTTGCGGGAGATGCTTATTTAGTAGATTTTGATTTTACCATAAAAGGTATGGGACAGTTGCTAACCGAAGAGCCTATTTTGCAATGGCAAGTAATTACTCCTAGTCAGGAAAAAACCAAACAAAGTCAGGAAATGGCAAGTACGGTGTATTACAAATACAACCAAGATGAAGTGGATTATATAGGTTACTCTTCTTTTGAAAAAGAAGAACTTTTGGCTTCTACCGATTGGGTAATGTTTAAGCAACAATACTTTAATACAGCCTTAATTGCCAAAGAAAAACCTTTTGAAAAAGCCAATTCTTTTGTAGAAACACAAGAGGTAAATAAAGAAATAGCATCGGAATACATCAAAGATATGCGAGCGAATTTAACCGTTCCTTATGGTTACAATAATTCAGAAACATTTGCCATGCAATATTATTTCGGCCCAAATAGGTTAGATGACTTGGAAGCTGTAGGAGTTGGTTTAGATGAAGCTATAGATTACGGTTGGGGAATTTTTGGATGGGTAAACCATTTAATTATTCGTCCGGTTTTTAATTTCCTAATAGGATTTGATATGTCTATTGGTATTGTAATTCTTCTGCTTACCATAATTATAAAAATGCTTCTTTTCCCTATTACATGGAAAACTTACTTGAGTAGTGCTAAAATGAAGGTGCTAAAACCTGAAATTGCAGAACTTACCGAAAAGTATAAAAACGATGCCATGAAAAAGCAACAAGCTACTATGGCATTGTACCGACAAACAGGAGTAAATCCGTTGGCAGGATGTATTCCCATGTTAATACAAATGCCTATTTTATTTGCATTGTTTCGCTTTTTCCCGGCAACGTTCGACTTGCGTCAGAAAAGTTTCCTTTGGGCGGAAGATTTATCTACTTATGATTCCATTTTAGAACTACCGTTTGAAATACCTTTTTATGGAGCTCACGTTAGTTTATTTACCTTACTAATGGCAATTTCCATGATTTTTTATACCAGAGCCAACAGTCAAATGACAGCAGGAGCGGGGATGGAAGGAGCGATGGCAGCACAAATGAAAATTATGATGTACTTAATGCCCATCATGATGTTGTTCTTTTTTAACAGCTACGCTTCAGGATTGAGTTACTATTATTTAATTGCCAACATGATGACTATTGGACAGCAATTTGTGATAAAAAAATACATCATTGATGAAGAAAAACTTTTAGCAAAAATTCAGGCAAACAAAGCCAAGCCAAAGAAAAAATCAGGTTTTGCAGCAAAGTTAGAAGCCAGAATGAAAGAGGCTCAAAAATTGCAAGAGCAACGCAGAAAGAAAAAATAATAAAACTTACAACCATGAAAAAAATAACTTTTCTTATTTTATCATCAAGTATTTTATTATTCGGATGCAGAGGTGTAACCAATATTACCAAAAACTTAACTGCCAAAGATTTTGACCAAACTACTTATGTTACTATTTCTTTAGAAGAAAATGACCCTGTAAAGTTTAATGGTGAAAAATACACTACTTCATTATCAGCACAACAAATAGAAAACATTGTTAAAGAAGGATTTAAAGAAAAAGTAGAGAAATTAGGAGCAACTTATTTTGAAACCATGCCCGAAAATATTCCTCATGATGTATTGGCATACCATCTTAAGTTTGATGTAACTTTATCGGAAGATGTTAACAATAAAAAACATACCGATCCTGAAAAAGGGTACAATAATTTCCCTTATAAGCTGGTAAGAATAGAGGTAAAAGGAAATGCATCTATACTTGATGCTAGAGATGGTACTTCTAAAGGTAACAAGTTTTTTATTATTAATGCCAGAGAAGATTTAAGTACCACAACATTACCTCATATTTCAGAACTTTCTGAAAGTAATCATTTCAATAACTATATTTATGAACCTTCAGCAGATTTCCCAACATTATCTAAAAGATATGGAGAACGTATTGCTATTTGGCTGAGTAAACAAATTAATTAAAAAAAGATGAAAAAAATAAGCTTTATATTACTTTTAGCTATCATTAGTATGGCTTGCAAGAATCAAGAAAAAATACAGCAAGATTCAGCTGTTGCGGAAACTACAGAAACTACAGAAACAACAGCTCCAACTCCGGTAAAAGAGAGTCTTTTTATTACCATGGAAAGAACGCCTTGTTTGGGGAAATGTCCATCGTATGCCATTTGGATTTATAACACAGGAAGAGTAGAGTACGAAGGAAGAACCTTTGCCGAAAAAGAAGGGAAATATACCAAAACCCTTTCTGATGCTGCCATGGAAGAAATAACGAATAAAATTAAAGACATTGATTTTTTTAATTTAGAAGATAAATACGATAAATTAGTTACCGATATTCCGTCTTGTATAATTTCTGTACATTTGGACGGTAAAAAGAAAAAAATTCTTGACCGATACGATGGTCCTCAAGGATTAAGAAATTTAGAAAAACTAATTGATTACCATGTAATTGATGATGAATTAGAAAAAGTAACAGAAGAATAAATCGACCAATAAAACATTGTAATGGCTGTTAACATAGTAGAAGTTACCGAAAAAAAACATTTTAAAGATTTTGTAAATGTTCAGTTTGAAATTTACAAAGGCAATAACTTTTGGGTACCGCCCATCAAAGCAGATGAAATAAAAGCTATTCAGCCGGAATTTAATCCTGCTTTTAGGTTTTGTAAAGCCAAATTTTGGTTGGCTTACAAAAATGGCAAATGTGTGGGTAGGATAGGGGCTATTATTAATGAAGATTACAACAAAAAAACAGGAGAGAAAGCAGGCAGGTTTTCTCGATTAGAATTTTTTGATGATGAAGAAGTGGTTAAAGGTCTTTTGCAAACTGCCGAAGAATGGTTGAAAACACAAGGGATGACCAAAGTATTAGGGCCATTGGGTTTTACCAACCTCGATCATCAAGGGATGCTGGTAGAAGGTTTTGATCATTTACCATCAGCAGCTTCGGAATATCATTTGCCTTACTATAAAGAACACATGGAAAAGTTAGGCTACCAAAAAGAGATAGATTGGATAGAATTTCGATTGTTTTTAGAAGGTATTCCTGATAAAGCCAAAAGAGGTGCTGAATTAGTAAAGCAAAGAAGTAACTTAACCGTAAAAAGCTTTAAGAAAACATCCGAATTATTGCCTTATGCCGAGCAGTTGTTTGAAATATTGAACGAAGCTTTTGATGAGTTACCATTTGTTGTTAAACTTGACAAACAAATGATTGACTACTACGTTAAACGCTATTTGATGTTGCTAAACCCGGAATTTGTCAAGTTAGTTTTTGATGAAGAACAAAATTTAGTAGCATTTATTATTGGGCTACCATCATTATCCTTAGGCTTACAAAAAGCAAAAGGAAGTATTTTTCCATTAGGCTGGTATCATTTACAAAAAGCATTGAAACATCCTAAGGTAATAGATTTGATGCTTACAGGAATTTTACCAAAATACCAAGCCAAAGGAGTTACAGCAGTATTGTTTTACGAACTTCACCATGTAATGGAAAAATATGGCGTTACCGAAATGGAAACTACAGGTGTTTTTGAAACCAACCAAAAAGTAATTCAAAACTGGAAAAACTACGAACACTTACAACACAAAAGAAAACGTTGCTGGGTGAAGGGGTTGTAAACTTACTTATATCTGACAGGTTTCTAAAACCTGTCAGGTATTGCATCTAATTAAATAGAAACCTCCAAGGTTTTCACAACCTTGGAGGTTTTTTTAGGTATCTATAATGTTTTCTTTAACGGCATAAATAACAATACCTGCGGTATTTTTAATATTCAGCTTGTGCATGATGTTTTTGCGGTGAGTATTTACAGTATGTGTACTTAAGTACAACTTATCTGCAATTTCTTTGTTGGTTAGTCCGTCAGAAATTAGCTTAATAATTTCAATTTCTCTTTCCGATAAAGAAATACCTTCGCAATCAGGATTTTCCTCGTTGCTTTCAGCTAAAATATTGATGACCATCCCGCAATAAAACTGCTTACCATTATGCGTATCCTCAACTGCTTCTAAAATTTCTTGTTTATCGCAATCATCTAACAAATAACTGTCAACACCATTTTTTAACGATTTATGGATGGTTTGTTTAGACAAAGAAGGTGTAATTGCCAACACTTTAGCACTTTTATACAATTCTTTTATTTTTTTTAATGCCTCCAGTCCAAAAGCTTCATAAGAGAAATCGATAACCACAATATCAGGATAATATCTGTTGGCACAAGCACACAACTGGTCGAGCGAGGAAACCATTCCTAACACTCTGTTTCTCATCCTGCTTTGCAAAATAGTTTTTAAACCTTCTGCAACTATAGGACTGTTATGTGCTATTAAAATGTCTATCATAAGTAATTTATTTAGACTTAATCTAAATAAGAGCAAAAATAACGACAAATAACTGTTTTTACCAAAAAAAAAGGGATAAATATTTTATTATTTTGAGTGAACGAAAATTATAGTTAAATTTACTTTATGAAACAGTTTACCGTGTTGATATCAATTTGTTTTTTATTGTTTGGCAGCTGTGTTTTTGCAACTGGCGAACTTACTTTTATTGAAAACAAAGGGCAGTGGCATCAAAATGCCTTATTAAAAGCGGAGCTCAGAAGTGGTTTTCTTTATTTAGAAAAAACCAAATTAACCTTCGATTTGTATGATGTTGCGATGATAGAAAAATATGCTCATCACCACAATCATTACCAACTAAATGAAATTCCCAACAAATTGAATTGGCACGCCTACACGGTTGATTTTAAAAATGGTAATCCCAATCCTACCATTATAAAATCCGAAAAAGTAGTTGCTTATTTCAATTATTTTTTAGGAAATAATCCCGAAAAGTGGGCTTCTAATGTTAAGGGTTATAAAAAAGTTACTTATCAAGAAGTTTATCAAGGCATAGACTTTCAGATGTATTCTACCGATAATTTAAAGTATGATTTTATAGTAAAGGCACAAGCCAATCCCAATCAAATTAAATTAGTTTATAATGGACAAAATAAGCTACAACTCAAAAAAGGACAGTTACATGTTACTACTTCTGTAAATACTATTATTGAAGATAAACCTTATGCTTATCAACTCATTAATGGCGAAAAAATACAAGTAACTTGCAACTATACACTTCTCAATAATGAGTTAGGTTTTGAATTTCCTAATGGATACGATAAAAACTACGATTTAATCATAGATCCAACCTTAATGTTTTCATCGCTTTCAGGTTCTACAGCCAATAATTTTGGTTATACCGCTACTTTTGATTCCAAAGGGTTTTTATATGCCGGAAGTTCTGCTTTTGGAACGGGGTATCCGGTTACTACCGGAGCTTACAGCACTACTTTTAATGGTGGTGGAGATGATATTGCCATTTCAAAATTCGATACTTCGGGAACTTATCTAATTTACTCTACTTACATTGGAGGAAGTAATGTGGAACTGCCGCATAGCTTAATTGTCAATAGTTTTGATGAACTTTTTATTTTGGGAACTACCAGTTCTTTTGATTATCCTACAACTACAAATGCCTACGACAATTCATTTAATGGCGGCACTATGAATAATCTGTCGAATGGATTGGGGGTAAATTACACTAATGGCTCTGATATTATTGTCTCCAGATTAAGCACCAACGGTACTAACCTCATTGCTTCAACTTATTTAGGAGGATCTCAAAATGATGGACTAAATTCAACAGGAGCGAATACGCTGAAATACAATTATGCCGATGAAGTGCGTGGTGAAATTGATATTGACAAAAACAATAATATTTATATTGTTAGTTGTACCAGAAGCCCCGATTTTCCAATTGTGGGAAATGTTTTTCAACCGACTTACGGAGGCGGAGATATTGATGCTTGTATTATTAAAATGGATAATAATCTTCAAAATATTATTTGGAGTAGTTTTTTAGGAGGAAACAACCATGATGCTGCTTATTCTCTGGCAATTGATAGCAATGAAGATTTGTATTTAACAGGAGGAACTAACTCAACTAATTTTCCTGCATCAGCCAATGCTTACCAAAGTGTTTTTGTGGGTGGAAGATCGGATGGTTTTGTTGCACGTGTTGCTAAAAATGGCAGTCAGATACTCAATTCAACATTTTTTGGTTCAACCACTTACGACCAAAATTATTTTATTGAATTAGATAAAAATAACAATGTATATTTATTGGGTCAAACCGAAATTACCGATAATACATTTATTCATAATGTGCTTTGGTCAAATCCCGGAAGTGGACAGTTTATCAGCAAACTTACGCCTACTTTAGATTCATTAATTTATTCTACTGTTTTTGGATCAGGAAACGGAATTAATATTTCACCCACTGCTTTTTTGGTAGATTTATGCAACAAAATTTACTTAGCAGGTTGGGGAGGTTCGGTAAATCAAGCTTCCACTAATAATGCAGGATACACTACAGGAATGCCCATTACGCCCAATGCTTTTCAAAGCACTACCGATGGTAGTGACTTTTATGTAATGGTAATGGAAGATGATGCTTCCAATATTAATTATGGTTCATTTTTCGGTGGTCCCGTAAGTTCCGAACATGTAGATGGCGGAACCAGTAGATTTGACCGAAAAGGTAAAGTTTACCAAGCTATTTGTGCCGGATGTGGTGGAAATTCAGATTTGCCTATATATCCGCCAACTAATCCATTGAACCAAAATAACCACAGTTGTAATTTGGGAGTTTTTAAAATGGATTTTGATTTACCTGTAGTGGTTGCCGACTTTGAAGTACCACCTGTTGGTTGTGCACCTTTTACCGTTAACTTTAACAATACAAGTTTAACACAGTCGAACACTAATTTTACTTGGGATTTTGGAGATGGTAATGGAAGCACGCAATTTTCGCCAACACATACCTACAATACTCCAGGGACTTATACGATTACATTAATTTTAAATGATACCACTACCTGTAATTTAGCCGATACTGCAGAAAAAACCATATTAATTTTAGGGAATAACAATACCACCGATTCTACCATTCATATTTGTCCCGGAGAAAGCGTACAAATAGGAACAACACCTAATCCCGACCCCAATATAAGTTACAATTGGTCGCCAACAGCAGGCTTAAGTGATTCTACTATTTCCAATCCTTTTGCTAGTCCAACTAGCTCCACCAATTACCAATTGTACATTTCTGATAGCGTTTGTGTAGATACTATTACTTACCCTATTGTTGTGAATATCCCTTTACTTTCAGTTACTAATGACACTACGCTTTGTTACAACGAAAGTATTTCACTTTCAGCCAATTCTTTTGGAACAAGCAATACCTATGTTTGGTCTTCCAATAGCAATTTTACAGATACGCTAAATTCACCAATCACTAACAATTCCTACTCTCCACCAATAAATACTTCAGGAACTTATTATATTCAAATTAATAACAATGGTTGTAAATTATCCGATAGTGTAGAAGTAACTGCCATTGGACAAAGCTCTATTATTGGAACAGATTCCATTTGTTTTGGAGATACGGTTAGCATTACTTACAGCAATACTAGCCCGGGAGATAGCATAAGTTATGTTTGGTCCCCTTCAGGTCAGATTATTAATGGACAAGGA